>NZ_CDWCUL010000012.1:0-47103 GCF_977828045.1 Candidatus Mycalebacterium sp.
TCTGAGCGGTCTTGCCATACCGGTGCGATTATAAGATTTTTAAATTCAAAAGGTCAAGACTTGACCCCCTTGAAAACTCTATTTTTCAGGGGGTTTAGAGCGCGGCGGGCGTTTCGTGTCTCTCTGCTTTTGCGCCCCGGCGATGACGGATTGAATCTCTATCACCGTCATATTCATCTTATACCAGCCCGGTTCGTAACTGCCCTCTTTGTTTTTCTCTATCTCTTCGGCGGAAATTCTCATCAGCACATGGACGTAGCCGCTTGCATCAACAAGCGGGTTTCCCGTGAGCAGGTTGGGGAACTCTTCAAGCCCGCACTCTTTCTGCCGCGGCCTCAAGTCAAAAATCTGAACACAGTCTTTGAAAGGAATTTGAAACATCCGTTTGTCTTCGGACGCCTCTTTGTCCTCAACTGAAAAGTAGAAAATATCAGCCATTTTTCAAATCTCCCTGCGCATTAGCTCCGGGTAGCGCGGCTCCCGATGTCTTTTCTATAAACAAGCACGCCGGAACCGGTTTCCCCGTCAATCCGTTTCACCGTCTCATAAGCGCGCGCTGTCGCATCTTTTATTGTATCTCCAAGTGCCGTAACTCCCAAAACTCTTCCGCCGCCGGTAACTGTTTTGCCGTCTTTTTCCGCCGTTCCGGCGTGAAAAACCACCGACTCCTCCGTGTCATTCGGAATCCCTTTCAATTCCGCGCCTTTTTCGTATTCTCCGGGGTAGCCGTTTGAAGCCATTACCACGCACACCGCCGCGCTTTTTTTCCATTCGGGCGGATTTTGGCTCGCCAGCGTTCCGTCCGCCGCCGCGGTAAGAAGCGGCACGATGTCAGACTTCATTCTCATCATAAGCGGCTGGGTTTCAGGGTCTCCGAAGCGGCAGTTGAATTCAAGCGTTTTTATGTCCGCGCCATCTATCATAAGCCCCGCATACAAAACACCTTTGTAGTGCCTGTTTTCCTCCGCCATTCCCTCAACGGCGGGTTTTATAACTTTGTTCATTATTTTTTCCCTGATTTCGTCGGTCGCGATTGGTGCGGGAGTATAAGCGCCCATGCCGCCGGTGTTAGGTCCGCCGTCGCCGTCAAAAAGCCGTTTGTGATCCTGGGACGGCTCAAGCGGAATAACGGTTTGCCCGTCCGATATGGCAAAAAATGAAAGCTCCGCGCCGGGCAGAAACTGTTCCATCACGATGCGGTTTCCGGACTCCCCGAACAGTTTGTCGCTCATGATTGAGCGTAGCGCGTTTTCAGCGTCCTCCCGTTTGGAGCATACAAAAACCCCTTTTCCCGCCGCGAGTCCGTCCGCTTTTATGACAACCGGGAAATCCGTTTTTCCAAGCGCGCGCGTCGCGTCATCAATGTTTTCAAAAACATCAAAATTAGCGGTTTGAATGGAGTGTCTTTGCATAAACTGTTTTGAGAAAACCTTGCTTCCTTCAATTTCCGCCGCCGCTTTTGAGGGGCCGAAAACCCTGATTTTTTTCGCTTCAAGCGCATCGGTAAGCCCGAGCGACAGAGGAACTTCCGGACCTATGACCACGAGACCCGGTTTCTCTTCAAGCGCGAGCGCGACCGTAGCTTCAATGTCCGACACCGAAACGGCCGCGCACCGGGCGCGTTTTGCCATT
This sequence comes from Candidatus Mycalebacterium sp., assembly GCF_977828045.1. Taxonomy (NCBI): domain Bacteria; kingdom Pseudomonadati; phylum Thermodesulfobacteriota; class Candidatus Dadabacteria; order Candidatus Nemesobacterales; family Candidatus Mycalebacteriaceae; genus Candidatus Mycalebacterium; species Candidatus Mycalebacterium sp. The sequence continues at coordinate 1,633 of NZ_CDWCUL010000012.1, forward strand.
CCCGCGTTTCCCGGAGTGCAGACAATTTCCGAAACCAGCGGGCTGCGCGCGATTTTCCAGCACAGCGCGTCTTCCCTGCCTCCTGCGCCGACCACCATCACTTTCATTCAACAGTTACCACTTTGGCGAGATTTCGCGGCTGGTCAACATCCTTGCCGAGCGAGCGCGCCACATGATAGGCGAAAAGTTGTAGTGGAATGACGGAAACAAGCGGGTTCGCAATCAGCCCGCATTCGGGCACGCGTATTATTCTGTCTTCTTCGTCCAGATTCGGCGCTTCGCAATCCGGCATAACCGCTATCACTCTGCCGCGCCGCGCCTTCACTTCCGCCATATTGGAAAGGAGCCTCTCAAAAGACGGCTCCTCGCGGGATGGAAACACGAAAACCACGGGTGTTTTCCTGTCAATAAGCGCAATGGGCCCGTGCTTCATCTCTCCCGCCGCCGCGCCCTCGGCGTGAATGTAGGAGGTTTCCTTCAACTTCAAAGCGCCCTCAAGCGCGACCGGATAGCCGAGCCCCCGCCCCAGGAAAAGAAAGTTTGAGTACTCCGCAAACTCCACCGCGATTTTGGCGATTTCATCATCAAGAGCGAGGCATTCGGACTGAAGCGCCGAGATTGAGCGCAACTCTTTTTCAATTTCCACCGCGCGGTCTCGCGGGAGTGTTCCACGCACTCTGCCGATAAACATCGCGAGCGCCGCCAAAGCCGCGACCTGAGTGGTGAATGTTTTTGTTGATGCGACCGAAACCTCCCTTCCGGCTTTGGTCAAAATGACATTCTGCCACTCGTCAACCATTTTTCCGAACGGGTTGTTTGTTACGGCAACCGTTTTAGCCCCTCTTTCCGTTGCTTTGGACAAAGCAAGCAGGGTGTCCGCCGTTTCGCCCGATTGCGACACGGCTATCACAAGAGTTTCGGGGCCCACACCGGTGCGGCGGTAATAGAACTCCGAGGCGATTTCCGAGTCAGTCGGTATCTGTGCGAGGGATTCAATCAGATAGCGCCCCGCTATGGACGCGTAATGAGATGTGCCGCAACCCACAAAAACGACCCTTTCAACGGAGCGGACAAGTTCGGGGTTCAAGTCGTCAAAAACCGGCTCGCCGCCGGTGTGAATTCTGCCCCTGAGTGTGTCCGCGACCGCGCGCGGCTGCTCGTAAATCTCTTTGAGCATATAGTGAGGGAAGCCGTTTTTATCCGAGTCAATGGCGTAACCGTCGCCGTCAATTTTTTTAGAGGCGCGTTTTACCGTGTTACCGTCCGAATCCGTTATTGTGATGCCGCCGGGTTTTATGACGGCAAATTCGCCCTCTCCGAGCACCGTAACCTCGCCGCACCACTGTGCCAGAGCCGGCGCATCGGAAGAAACAAACTTTTCATCTCCCGCATCTCCAAGCACAATGGGCGAAAACCGTTTGGCGGCTACGATGGTGTCCGGCTCTTTTTCCGAAACTGCCGCAATTGCCGAGTAGCCGGTTATTTCGGCAAAGGTTTTCTTCACCGCTTCAAGCAGGGTGTCTCCCGCGCCGTGAAACTCGTCAATAAGGTGTGCGATGACTTCGGTGTCGGTGTCGGACCGGAAAACCCTTCCCGAGGATTCAAGACGCTCGCGCAGAGGTTTCCAGTTTTCAACAACGCCGTTGTGAACCACGCTTACCACGCCTGCGGTGTGCGGATGAGCATTTTCGCGGCTTTCGGGGTCGCCCTGAGTTGCCCAGCGCGTGTGTCCTATTCCAACTTTTCCTTTGGGAGGGTTTGAGCCGATTTTCTCCACAAGCCGGTTGATTTTGCCCGGAGTTTTGAAAACTGACGCGCCGTTTTCCCCGATAATGCAGATGCCGGCGGAGTCGTAGCCGCGGGTGTCAAGTTTTTCAAGCCCGCCGCACAGAACATCGCAGGTTCGTTCGGCAAAACCCACATAGCCCACTATTCCGCACATCAGTCTTTCGCCGCCTTGCCGCCGGGCTTGCGCCACCCGGGAACTTCCTTCTGTTTGCTTCTGCTAATCGCGAGCGAGTGCGGGGAAACGTCTTTTGTTATGACCGAGCCCGCCGCGGTCGTTGCGCCTTTGCCCACTTTCACGGGTGCGACAAACATCGTGTTGCTACCGATAAATACTTCATCGCTGATTGTTGTGCGGTGTTTTTTGTTGCCGTCGTAGTTGCAGGTGATTGTTCCCGCTCCCACATTCACGCGTGCGCCGATCTCGGAATCTCCCACATATGAAAGGTGAGGGATTTTTGAGTTTTTGCCGACCGATGATTTTTTAATTTCAACAAAAGAACCCGCCCGCGCGCCCTCCATCAGAACTGTTTCAGGGCGAATTCTCGCAAACGGACCCACAGTTGAGCCCGCGCGCATGTCGCATCCGTCAAGAATTGAGGAGAACTCCACTCTACAATCCGCGCCGAGTTTGCTGTTTGTGATTTGCGAACAGGGTTCTATTACGCAGTCCGCCCCGATGACACTGCGGTTGATAAAACAGCACGGCTGTATGAGTGCGCCTTTTCCGATTTTTGTTTCGGGGCAGATATACGCGGTTGACGGGTCGGTTATTATGACTCCCGCGCGCATGAGGCGGGCGTTTGTTCTTTCTCTCATATATTTTTGAGCGGCGGCGAGTTCCGAAGGCGTGTTCACGCCGGTGATTTCACCAAAATCCGCCGTTTTAACCGTTCCCGTTTTTTCGCCCGTCCGCAGGGCGATTTCAACAAGGTCGGTTATGTAGTATTCGCCTTTAACGTTTTTTTTGTTCAACAACGCGACCGCACGGCGCAGGAACGGAATTTTGAAACAGTAAACGCCCGCGTTTATCTCATGTATCCGTCTTTCCTCACGGGACGCATCCCGATGCTCCACTATTCTTTCCGGTTCCCCGTTGTTTTTTGAGCGAACCACGCGCCCGTATCCACTGGGATTGTCTGCAATCGCGGTTACAAACGACAGAGCCGCGCCGCTTTTTTTGCGGTTCGCGACAAGTTTTTTGATAAGCGCTCCGGTAACGCCGGGTATGTCGCCGTTTACAACAACAACCTCGCCGTGCCGCGCGGAAATCTCTTTCATCGCGCTTGACAGCGCATGTCCCGTGCCGCGCTGTCCGTGTTGGCGTGCGAACTCAAAGTTTCCGGCTCCGTTATTTGACAGGTATTGGACCACCGAGTCTGAGTCAAACCCGACTACGGCGAAAGTTTTTTTCGGCTTGACGGTGTCCGTTGCGAGAGCGATATGCCGGATAATAGGTGTTCCCAGAACCGGAAGAAGCGCCTTCTGGCGTTTGCCTCCCATTCTGGAGCTTTTTCCCGCGCAGAGAATTACGGCATACAAAGGCACAGTTTCAGGTCCGGTCAGGTAATGCTAAAACGGAATGTCGTCATCCATGTTGTTTTCGGGTATTTCAAGAGGGGCGCTGCTTTCGGGTTGCAATTGCTCGCCGCTCGCGCTCTCGCCGCCCGCGCTCGCGGCGCTGTCTCCTTTTGAGTCAAGAAACTGCATATCTCTGGCGCGTATTTCAGTTGTGTAACGGGTATTTCCTTCCTTGTCTTCCCATTTTCTTGTCTGTATTGAACCCTCGATGTAAACGGGTTTGCCTTTGGAGAGATATTGTCCGCAAATCTCCGCGAGCCGTCCCCACGCGACAATTTTATGCCATTCGGTTCTCTCCTGTTTTTCCCCTTCTTTCGTAGTCCATGATTCGTTTGTGGCGACCGAAAAATTCGCGACCGCCTGTCCGGAACCGGTGTATTTCATTTCGGGATCGCTTCCTACATTTCCGATTATGGTTGCCTTATTTACTCCTCTCATAATACCTCCGGTGTTTTCTTCCGCTCTCCAAAATTCTATACGCATAACAAGTCCTTTCCAAATGGCTCATCACGCTTGCGGCGGTATGCATTCCAACAGTTTGTCAACAATTCTTCCCGTCATTCCCCATATTCTTCGCTTGCGGTGAAAAAACTCCGGTTTTTCGGGGTTTTCACCGCGCCGCAACTCGCTCACGGGTATCCAGAAAATTTCCTCAACCTCATCGTCGCTTATCCACGTCTCAGGGTCCGGAACCTCAAGGTCTGAAAAGAGAGCGCACACGAAAACGCTCACCAGATACTCCCTCCGGTTTTTGTCCGCATCGCCGAGCGGGCGCGGGGTTTCGTCATCAAGACGCCCGAGAATTTTCCCGTAATTCTCAATGTCCATGCCGGTTTCTTCGCGCGTTTCCCTTATTGCGGTCGCAAGAATGTCCGGGTCATTCTTCTCTCTGGCTCCGCCCGGAAAAGCGATATGCCCTGAAAATCTGTCAAGTGGACGCCGGGATCTTTTTATGAAGCAGACCTCCGCGCCGCCGGTTGCGCGCCTGACAATCGCCATAACCGCCGCGCGCGCCATGCCGTTCGCAAGACTGAGTTTGCGCAAGGGACGCCGCGCCAGATTTTTCTCAAAAGTTTTTATGAAAAGTTCGTCAAACATTTTATTTCACAACCGCGATTATGTTTCCCCATTTGTCAATTTCGCAAGTGAACTCCGGCGTTATCATCACAACGGAACTGTCTTCCAGAACCAGCGCGGGCCCCTTGAATTTGAAGCCCGCGCCCATTTCCGCGCGATTATACAGTTTGAATTTTTTTGGCGCGCCGCCGAGCCATATCTTTTTTTCGTGCGCAACCGGTTTTTTCCCGCGCGGGATTTCCGGCAGACGGACGCCGCTTTTTTCGCCGCAAAGGCGGACTCTCACCGCCGTTGTTTCAACCGGCTTGCCCCGCATTACATATCCAAACCTCTTGAAATGCTCACGATGAAAGTCTGAAACAAATCGCCGCGAAAAAGAGACCGTGATTTCATGAGACTGCCCTTCGTATCTTGCGTCAACAAAGCGCTTAATGCCGTGGATGTTTTTTTCCTCTGCGCGAGCGCTTTCTTCAAGTTTCGCGAGCGCGTCCGAAACAACGCTTATCTGCGCGGGCGCGACCGCGAAACAGCTCTTTACATAGTCTTTGAAAACATCTGAAAGAAGCATTCCCAGAGCGGAAAGCGCGGCGGGATGGACGGGAAAAACAACCTTTTTCATTCCGACCGCGACCGCGAGTTCGCAACAGTGAATCCCCGCCGCGCCGCCAAATCCGAACAGCGCGAACTCTCTGGGGTCAACCCCTCTGTCCGCCGAAATGACCCGTATGAGGCGCTCCATCGATGAATTGACAACCTTGATAACCGACTCCGCTTTTTGGCGGGCGCTCTTTGACTCCATCTCCAGAGTCTCAATCGCCTCGCGCGCTTTTTTCGGAAAAATCTTTTTTCTTCCGCCGAGAAAACGCGCGGGTTCAATCCTGCCAAGCGTGAGGTTGGCGTCCGTAACGGTCGGGAGTTTTCCCTTGCCGTAGCAGGCGGGTCCGGGGTCGGCTCCGGCGCTTTGGGGACCGGTTTTCAAAATCCCTCCCGAATCTATGCGCGCTATGGAACCGCCGCCCGCGCCGATGGTTGAAATGTCCACACAGGGAACGCGCAGAGGGATTCCGCCCACGTTGTTCTGAGACGCGAATGCCACGGCGCCGTCGCAAAGCGAGACATCTGTTGAAGTGCCTCCCATATCAAGAGTTATGATTTTTTTCGCGCCCATGAGTTCGGAGATTTTGAAAGCGCCCACAACTCCGGCCGCGGGACCCGATGTTGCGATTCTTACGGGCTCCTCCGCGACTTTTCCGGGCGATGTAATACCGCCGCTTGACTGAACTACGGAAACCTTGCTCACGACAGCCGATGATGACAGCGCCTTTATGTAGTCTGCCACTTTGGGAATCAGGTAGGCGTTGGCGACCGTTGTGGAAGCCCTTTCAAACTCCCGGAATTCAGGCGACACCTTTGATGAAAGCGAGACGGGTATGCCGAGTTTTTTCAGTTTTTCCCCCACCGCTTCCTCGTGCGCGGGGTTTATGTATGAGTGAAGGAAACAGACCGCGGCGGTTTGTGCTCCGGTTTTGCGCGCGGCGGCGGCGAGTTTTTCCGCCTCTTTTTCTGAAAGCGCGACAAGCACCTCGCCGCCCGAGTCAATTCTCTCTTTCGCGCCTATCCTCATTTGGCGCGGCGCGAGCCCCTCGCTTTTTTCCCAGAAAAGGTCGTAAAGTTTTTCGCGGTTTTGCCTTCCTATTTCAATTACATCTTCAAACCCCCGAGTTGTGATTAAAACGGTTTTTGCGCCTTTTCTTTCAAGAAGCGCGTTTGTCGCCACCGTTGTTCCGTGAATGATTTCAACGGGGCCGCGGCGTTTTTTTGAAAAATACTCAACGCCCGCGATTACGGCGAGCACCGGAGAGAGGGGAGTGGAGGGAACTTTATGAATTTGCGCTTCATCGCCGTCAAACAGAACCAGGTCGGTGAATGTGCCTCCGACATCAACTCCTATTTTGAGCGCGGCGCTCATTGTCGGTTAGTTCCTGAAGTTTCAGCTTTTTCCGTCGTTGGGGCTGGAAAACTTAATTTTCCCGTCCGCTATCTCTCTGAGAGCGCTGATGACAGGTTTGTGCTCGTCCTGAACACGCGAACTCTTGTCCAGATTTCTTTCAACGACTTCGGGAGACGGAATTTCCTCATCGGGCGATGATGATGAGTCGGTCTCGGCTGCCATGAGTTTCTTTTCCTTTTCAATGGCCTCAACCTTTTTCATCACAATCTGCTTGGCTCTTTCCATTGCGACAACAGACAGAGTGAATCTGTTTTCCACGATTTTCATGCAGTCTTCTATGGTAACTCTTGCCATTTTTGCCTCCGGAGGGCGGTTTCAATTTCAATCCGCCGTTTGTGCGTGTAATATAGCACAAATCAGGTTATTGGAAAGGCGGCGATGGATACCGGGAAAATAAAATTCGGAAAGGACGGGCTTGTGCCCGTAATAATTCAGGACTGCGAAAACGGAAAAGTGCTTATGATGGCCTGGGCGAACGAGGAAGCGTTGCTCAAAACCGAGCAGACCGGGCAGACTCATTTCTGGAGCCGTTCACGCGGAAAATTGTGGAAAAAGGGCGAAGATTCCGGCAACTGGCAGAAGGTTCGCGAAATTTTTGTTGATTGCGACCGCGACTGCGTTCTTGTTCTTGTTGAGCCGCAGGGCCCCTCGTGCCACACCGGAGAGCAGACCTGTTTTCACACCGGCGCGGACGGGGAAAGGGCGTTTTCTCCCGCTTTTGGCTCTCCGGAGTCTGGAAGGGGCGCGATGGCGGCGATGGACAAGGTTTTTCAAACTGTAAAAGACAGAAAAGCCAACCCTAAAAAGGGCTCTTACACGAGCGCTCTTTTTGAGGGCGGAACGGACAGAATCGCGCGGAAAATAACGGAAGAAGCCGGCGAAACAGTTATTGCCGCCAAAAACGAAGATCCGGATGAGATTGTTTCTGAAATGGCGGACTTGTGGTTTCACTGCCTCATTATGCTTGCCGAGCGCGGACTCAGCCCCGCCGACATAGACAGGGAGATTGAAAACCGCATCGGCATTTCGGGCTTGGAGAAAAAAAGCAAAAAGCCGTAAGAGGCGATTATTCACAATGACTAATCACAATGACTGATTGGAAAAGAACAGACAGTTGCGGGGATTTGCGCGCGTCCGATGAGGGGCGCGAGATTACGGTTATGGGCTGGGTTCAGTCAAGCCGCGACCACGGCGGGGTTATTTTCATAGACATACGCGACCACAATGGCATTGTTCAGGTGGTTTTTGACCCCTCACGCGGAAGCCCTCACTCAACCGCGGACGCTTTCAGAAGCGAATGGGTTGTCGCCGTCAGAGGGAAGGTTGTCAAAAGGGACGCAGAGATGATTAACGAGTCAATGCCAACCGGAGAGATTGAGATTGTCGCTTCGCAAGCACAAACTCTTAACACCTGCCCCGAACTGCCGTTTCCCATTGAGGACGACATAAACGCGGATGAGCCGATAAGAATGAAATACCGGTTTCTTGACCTTCGCCGCCCCGTGATGCGGGACGCAATTCTTCTGCGCCACCGTGTTGTTTCCTCGGCGCGCTCGTATCTTGAGTCCGCAGGATTTGCCGAAATAGAAACTCCCATGCTGACAAAAGCCACGCCTGAGGGCGCGAGAGACTTTGTTGTCCCGTGTCGCCAGACAGACGGCGGGTTCTACGCCCTGCCGCAGTCCCCGCAGCTTCTCAAACAGATTTTGATGGCTTCGGGTTTTGACCGCTACTATCAGATAGCGCGCTGTTTCCGCGATGAAGATTTGAGGGCCGACAGGCAGCCGGAGTTTTCGCAGATAGACATTGAGATGGCTTTTGTTGACGAGAACGAAGTTATCGGGATTGTGGAGGGGCTCATAAAAGAGTGTTTCGCGGTTGCCGGAATAAAAGTGGAGCCGCCTTTCAAGCGGATTGATTATGCTCGCGCGCTCGCTCTTTACGGAACAGACCGCCCGGACACAAGATTCGGTCTTGAACTGTGCGAAGTGTCCGATGTTTTTCAAGGCACGGAGTTCAAGATTTTCTCGTCCGCGCTGTCAAAAGGCGGGATTTTGAAAGCGCTCGCGCTCTCGGGAGATGATGCCGGGCTTTCACGAAAAGACATAGACGAATTAACCGAAGAGGCGATTGCGATGGGTGCGGGCGGGCTTGCGTGGATAAGAATCACGGACGGGGAGTGGCAGTCTCCCATAGCGAAGTTTCTTTCCGAAGATGAAAAAACCGCGCTCCTGGAAAAAACCGGGCTTGCGGATTCAAAACGCGTGCTCATATTTTTCGGTGCGGGCGACCCCGTAACCGTTAACACCGTTCTCGCAGGCGTTCGGGGTTCAGTTGCGCGGCGGCTTGGGCTCATAAGGGAAGACAGGCACGAATTTGTTTGGGTTGAAAACTTTCCCATGTTTCAAAACGAGGGAGGGGCGCTAAAAGCGGTTCACCATCCCTTCACCGCTCCCGCGCAGGACAGCGTGGACAAGATTGAAACCGCTCCGGCCGAGGCGCTTTCAAGAGCGTATGACATTGTGCTCAACGGTGTGGAGATGGGCGGCGGCAGCATAAGGATTCACAATCGGGACATGCAGGAAGCGGTTTTGAGAACGATAGGGATTGACGGAAAAAAAGCCGAAGATCAGTTCGGGTTTTTCCTCAAAGCGCTTGAATTCGGAGCGCCTCCGCACGGCGGGGTTGCCCTCGGGCTTGACAGGATTGTGATGATGATTGCCGGGCGCGGAACCATACGGGAGGTTACCGCGTTTCCGAAAACCCAGAGGGGCGCGTGCCCGCTCACGGGCGCTCCGTCCGAGATAGATTCGGAGCAAATGGCGGAGTTGGGGCTCAGAAAAGTGGAAAGTTAAAACGGCGCGGCGGGGAATTTGTATGAATCTGTTTTTTATGGGAACCCCTGAATTTGCTTCGGTGTCTCTCGCCGCTCTCGCGCGCGAGCATGAAATTATGATGGCGATTTGCATGCCGGACAGCGCCGCCGGACGAGGCAAAAGGGTGTTGCCGCCCGATGTGAAAAAGGTCGCGCGCGAACTTTCAATTCCGGTTCTTCAGCCGGAAAATCTTGATGAAATCACGGCGGATTTTAAAAATTACACGCCCGAAGCGGTCTGTGTTGTGGCTTACGGAAAAATAATTCCGTCTCACATTCTCTCTCTCTCTCCGCGCGGGTTCATCAATCTGCACGCCTCTCTGCTCCCCGCTTACAGGGGCGCCGCGCCCATCAACCGCGCCATTATGGCGGGAGAGAAAAAAACCGGCGTTACGACCATGCTCGTGAACGAAAAACTTGATTCGGGCGACATTTTACTTCAAAGGGAGATCGCGATAAAAGACGATGAGGACTCAGAAATCCTCGCGCGCCGCCTGAGCGCCGAAGGGGCGGAACTTTTGCTCAAAACCCTTGCGGGCATTGAAGACGGTTCGGTCTCTCCCGCGCCTCAAGACAATTCAAAAGCGACCTACGCGCCGATGCTCGCCAAAGATGACGGAAAAATAGACTGGAAGCAATCCCCCGAAACGATACGCAATCTCATACGCGGAACCGCGCCGTGGCCCGGAGCGTTCACGAAACTCGGAGGAAAAACGCTGAAAATCATCAGAGCGGATTTTGCCGAAGGCACGGGAAAGCCGGGCGAGGTTTTGAATTCGCGTAAAAGATTTGTGGTTGCCGCGGGCGCGGGCGCGCTTGAAATTCGCGAGGTTCAGATTGAGGGCAGGAAAAAGATGTCAGGCGCGGATTTTCTCATCGGAGCGAAACTTCCCGCCGGAGCCGTTCTCGGCTGAAAACTATTGTTCCTTGTGCCGAGTCGCCCACATCAGTTTTGTTTTCAGAATAGTGAAGTAGTCCATAAAAGGCGATTTTACAAGGTTTATTGACGATTTGGATTTTGTTACGACAACCTCCATTGCGGGTCCGACCGGAAAATCAATCTGTCCGTCAAGGGTCGCGTTCAGTTCGCGAGCCCGCGCGTTCGGCGGACAGCGGAAGCGGATTTCGGTTTTGTTTGAAACCACAAGCGGGCGGTTTGCGAGCGTGTGCGGGCATATGGGCGTTATCACGGCGAGCGGAAGGGTCGGATGCACAACGGGACCTCCCGCCGACAGCGAATAGCCGGTTGAGCCGGTGGGGGTTGAGCAAATCATTCCGTCCGCCTTGAAGGTTGTTATGTGCGAGCCGTCTATGTGCAGTTCAAGGTCTATGATTTTTGTTGCTTTGCCGCCGTTTACGACAATTTCATTGAGCGCCTCGCCGGAGAAAATTTTTGCCCCTTTTTCCTCAACGCGCACGGCGAACATGCTTCGCCGCTCAACATTGTAATCGCCGGATGCGATTTTTTTAATCATCTTTCCCACTTCATCAACCTTGCATTCGGCGAGAAAACCCAGCCCGCCGAGGTTTATGCCGAGCATCGGCGTGTTGCTTCCACTGAGTAGGCGTGCCGCGCTCAGGAAAGTGCCGTCTCCACCAAGAGAAAAAACCATATCTGCGAGAGACGGAATTTTCTCCGCTTCGGCAAGCCCCGAAGAAATGCCGGACGCTTTTCCGAGTTCGGTTTCAACTATGTGCTTAATTCCGGATCTTTTGAATACTGAGCAGAGTTTGGCGGCCATATTTCTGACGTCTTTGTTTTTGCGCATTCCCACAATGCCGATTTTTTTCACTTTTTTCGCCATTTTATTTTTTTCGCCGTCTCTTAGGGCGTATCCGCCGAAGTTAGGTAGTTTCTCACAAAATCCTCCAATTTGCCGTCAAGCACCGCGTCCACATTGCTGCTCTCAAAATCCGTTCTGTGGTCTTTCACCATTCTGTATGGGTGCATAACATACGATCTTATCTGACTTCCCCAGCCGATTTCCTTTTTTGACGAGGAGAGTTTGCTCAATTTTTCCATTTTCTTTTCTCTTTCAATCTTATACAGGCGCGCTTTGAGAACCTTCATCGCGGACTCCTTGTTCTGGTGTTGAGATCTTTCATTCTGGCAACTCACAACCGTGCCGGTCGGGGTGTGCGTTATGCGCACGGCGGAATCCGTTTTGTTCACATGCTGTCCGCCTGCGCCGCCGGCTCTGAAAGTGTCCACGCGCAAATCCTTTTCGTCTATGATGACATCCACCGAATCGTCTATTTCGGGAGAGATAAAAACGGATGCGAAAGAAGTGTGCCGCCTTTTGTTCGCGTCAAATGGCGATATTCTCACAAGCCGGTGCACTCCGCTTTCCCCCTTGAGATAGCCGTAGGGGTGGTCGCCCGAAACTATCATTGTTGCGCTTTTTATGCCCGCCTCATCGCCGTCCTGGCAACCCAGAACGCTAACCGAAAAGCCGTTTCTGTCGCAATAACGCAGATACATTCTGTAAAGCATATCCGCCCAGTCCTGCGCTTCGGTTCCGCCCGCGCCCGAATTGATTTCAACAATCGCGCCCTTGGAATCGTCCACGCCGCCGAGCATTCGCCGGAACTCAAACCGCTCCGCTTTTTCCGTGAGCAGGGTGAGAACCGATGAAAGTTCCGCTTCCAGTTCGCCGTCCGATTCTTCGGCGCACAACTCTATGAGCGCCTCGGCGTCTTTAAGCGCGGCGTCCCATTCGTCCCAGTCGTCAAGTGTTTGTTTAAGCGCGGAGCGCTCGGACAGAAAATTTTGCGCTTTTTCGCGGTCGTCCCAGAAATCCGCGCCGTTTGCGATTTCGTCTATTTCTTCAACCCGTTTCCGTTTTTCAGGCAGGTCAAAGAAAACCTCTTATGGATTCAACGCGGTTTTTGATGCTTTGAATGTCGGATTTTTCGGTGTCTTTCATTGGTGAGTTTTCCTTTTATAGGGTTTCCTTCGCGGTTGTTCGGAAATTATACATAAACGGTTTTAATCGTTCTTGTTTTCCTCTTTCGGTGTTGTTGCCTGAACATAGCGCAATCTCAAACTGTAAAGCGCATCGTCCACCAGTTTCTGCTCTTCATCGCTGAGGTTGCCTTTGGTTTTGTCCTGAAGGATTTCAAGGATTTCCACCGTGTGCTGCGCGGCGGGCAGATTGACGTTGCGCTCCTTTGTGCTTGGGTCTGGAATGTCGCCCAGATGCATAACCGCCGAAGCGTTCAGCGAAAGAATAAAATTGGAAAAATCCATTTTTAATTCGCCCGTTTGCGGTTTTTCCGTTTCCGCTTTTTTCGCGTTTTCGGGGTTTTCCGCGCCTTTTTTTTCTTTCTCTTCTTTGCTCATAAAAACCTCCGCAGTTCAGTGTTTTTATTTTTCAACATGGTTCAAAACTTCATCGGCGAGCCGCATAAACGCAAGCGAAGCGATGCAATCGGGGGTTGATTCCACAATCGGCACTCCGCTGTCTCCGCCTTTTCTGATTTCCGGATCAATCGGAATCTCGCCGAGAAACGGAACTTTGAACTTGTCCGCCATCAGCTTTCCGCCGCCGCGCCCGAAAATGTCCATTTTTTCGCCGCCCGGCATATTCAGATAACTCATATTTTCAACAATTCCGATGACCGGAATGTTCAGTTTTTCAAACATCAGTATTCCGCGCCGCACATCTATAAGGGCAACCTCCTGAGGGGTCGTAACTATGACGCCGCCGCTCAAAGGCGCGGTTTGCGCGATTGAAAGTTGGGCGTCTCCCGTTCCCGGAGGCAGGTCTATGACGAGATAATCGGTGTTTCCCCACTCAACGTCTTCAACAAATTGCTTCACCGCGCCGTGAACCATCGGTCCGCGCCAGATAACGGTTTCCTCCTCCTTAATCAAATATCCGATTGAAACCATTTTCAGCCCGTATTTTTCTATGGGGAGAATCTTTTTTTCCGGTGTGGCAATCGGTCTTTCGCCCTGAGTTCCGGTCATCATCGGCGCGCTCGGTCCCCAGATGTCCGCGTCCATAAGCCCCACATTCCGTCTTTTCTTGCCAATGGCGACCGCGAGATTAACCGCGACCGTGGATTTGCCCACGCCGCCTTTTCCGCTCGCCACCGCCACATAGTGCTTGATGTTCGGCAGTTTTGACTGCGCCGCCGCCGGCTGTGCCGCCGCGCCCGTGGTTTGAGCGCCGGAGGGGGCGGCTCGCGTCTGCGTTTCTATTGAAACCCCTTCCACGCCGGGGGTTTCAAGAACCGTGGTTCTGACATCGTCCTCTATGCGTTTCTGTACTTCGGGGTCGGGTTTGGGCAGAACAAGTGAGATTTTCACCGCGGACTTTTCATCCACGCTTATATCTTTAACAATTCCGAATGAAACAATATCGCGCGTAAAGCCGGGATATTTAACCATTTTTAACCGTCTTGAAACGGTTTCGGGTGTAAGGCTCATATCGGTAAAAAAATTACTCCACGCCGAGTTTTTGCTTTGCCGCGGGCGACATCATGTCCGGATTCCACGGCGGCTCCCAAACCACTTGCACAAGAACATTTCTCGCGCCAATGGCTTTCAACGCCTCTTCCGCCTGTCCGGATATCATTCCGCCCATTGAACAGCCCGGAGTCGTGAGGGTCATTTTCAATCCCACATCGCTACCCGAAATCTGCACATCGTAAATCAGTCCGAGGTCAACAATGCTCACCGGAAGTTCGGGGTCGTTAACCTGTCCGAGCGCTTCAAAAACCGCCTCTTCGGTAAGAGGCGCGGAAGACGCGTCTTTTTTCTCAAATTTTTTGAACTGAACCTTTGAATCGGGGGACTTTTCGTCTCCCTGTGAGTCGGGCTGAATCGTTATGATTTTTTTCATCGCCATTTGTTTTGAGTGTAGCCACCGCGCCTTGTATTGTCAAAACAGCGCGAACCTTGAATAACAAACCTCTCAAATGGATAATAAAACTCAGCATCGCACTCACCAAAAAGGAGAATTTCAATGCACAGCCTAACGAAAAAACTTACCGTTGAATTTATCGGCGCTTTCTTTCTTGTTTTCACGATAGGAATTTCATCGGGAGATTTTGCCCCGTTTGCCGTTGCGGGCGTTTTGATGGCGATGATATTCGCGGGCGGGCACATATCGGGCGCTCATTACAATCCCGCCGTAACGGTTTCAATGTTTCTACGCGGAAGCGCGTCCGCGCGCGAGGTTGTTCCCTATGTGCTTGCCCAAATTGCCGCCGCCGGTTGCGCCGGACTGCTTTCAAGCATTTTCGCGCCCGCTCAAAACCCTCCCGTTTTTGACACACAGTCTCTTCTGATTGCGGAAACGGTTTTCACTTTCGCGCTCTGTTTTGTAATCCTCAATGTTGCCACCGCGAGCGGCACGGCGGGGAACTCTTTTTACGGGCTCGCGATAGGGTTTGTGATTTTGAGCGGCGCGATAGCGGTGGGTCCCGTTTCGGGCGCGGTTTTTAATCCGGCGGTTGCGGCGGGGCTTTTTGTCAGAGGCGCGGCGGACTTCCACATGCTTGGTCTCTACACGGTGGCGAGCCTTGCGGGCGGCGTTGCGGCGGCGTTTGTTTTTCTGTTCACAAACGGGAAAAAGTAAGTTTTCCACCCAAATGAAAATTGAACTCAAAAAACTTGGCGGCACGGGCGGGCAAATTCCGGAAATCGGTCTCGGAACATGGAACTACACGGCGGACACCGCTCCGCTTGAAGCCGGAATCAAACTCGGCGCGCGCTTCATAGACACCGCCGAAGGATACGGCACGGAAAAGGTTTCGGGAAAGGCGGCGCGGCGCGCGGGTGGCGATGTTTTTATGGCGACAAAGGTTTCGGGGCGCAATCTCGGCTATGACGATGTTCTCAGGGCGGCGGATGCGAGTTTGGAAAAACTCGGCGTGGATGTGATTGACCTTTATCAAATCCACTGGTCCAATCCGGCTTTTCCAATAAAAGAAACAATGCGGGCGATGAACAAACTTCTGGACAACGGGCTTGTGCGTTATATGGGGGTAAGCAATTTTTCGGTCGCCGAGTTTGAGGAGGCGCAGAGTTATATGCCGAACGCCAAAGTGGTTTCAAATCAAGTCCGTTACAGTTTGAATGACAGACAGATTGAGGACGATTTACTGCCGTTTTGCGAACGAAACGGCGTTACGCTTATTGCCTACACGCCGCTTGACAGCGGGCGTTTGTGCGGCGGTAAATACGGGCTTTTGAGTGAAATCGCGCGGGACACGGGCAAAACCGAAGCGCAGGTTGCGCTGAACTGGTGTTTGTGTTGGGACTGCGTGGTTGTTATTCCGAAATCAGACAGCGTTGAGCGAACGGTTGAAAACTGCGGCGGCTCCGGCTGGCGTCTTGATAGCGCGCAGTTTCGCGCCCTGTGCGAGGCGTTTTGATATGGCAACCTGTAAATGCGGAAACAAAATCGGCTCGCCGCTTGTGTCTCCCAAATCGTCTTACTCCGCGCTCGGGTGGTTTCTTGTAACACTCGGCATAAGCCACGCGCCCGTCAAAGTAACTTTTACCTGCGACAACTGCGGCGAAGCGTTAAAGGTCGTTACCGACAAGAAACATTTGCGGGAACACACTTACAGATAAAAAAAGAGTTCTTACCCGCAATGCGCGAATAAGATTAAAAGAAGTAT
Source organism: Candidatus Mycalebacterium sp. (assembly GCF_977828045.1). NCBI lineage: Bacteria > Pseudomonadati > Thermodesulfobacteriota > Candidatus Dadabacteria > Candidatus Nemesobacterales > Candidatus Mycalebacteriaceae > Candidatus Mycalebacterium > Candidatus Mycalebacterium sp. The sequence goes on from NZ_CDWCUL010000012.1 coordinate 17,598, forward strand.
GAAATTCCCGCGCCCACGCCGAAGCTCCAAATACTGTCAATATCGCTTGGAGTGGTGATGGCGTAATGAAACCTGCCGTCAAGCGAGACTTCTATTTTGTCCGTTACCGGAATGGCAACACCCAGTTTGCCGAGAACGGGCCAGGCCGCTCCGCCGTTCACTTCGTCTCCAAGGTCGTAGAACATAATTCCCGTTCCCACGCCTGCAAACGCGTTCAATTTTTCGGAATGGAAAATCGCCGTTGCGTAAATCGGAAGCGTCAGGTGGAAAAGTGTCGGACTGTCATCGTTGTCACTGTTGCCGAAAGATACGACTCCCTGCGGAGTAGTGGCAATAGCACCCTCATCGCCTCCAAAAAGGTCGGAGATGATATTAGCGTCTGATTTTGCGACATCATACCTTGCGGCCAGATTCAGCAGTTCATCAGAGGTGTCTTCGGATGCGCCTGTAAGTTCGGGTCGTCTGACAAGCGCTCTCACAAATGCCTGTGTTCTTGTGGCTATTTCGTCCGAGTTTTCGTGAAGAACTACTAAAATTTGTGTTCCCGCATTCCGTCCGGCGTTATTACCGACCAGGATAGTAATATCCGTTGAGGCGGTAGTGGTAAGACCATCTCGCAACGCATTGTGGGTTTCGGCAAGTGCAGTTCCAATAGGGGTGGCTGTGCCGGTAGTCGGAAATACTCCGGATTGCAGGGCGGCATTGGCGGCCTGCGCTCCGCTCAGGTCTGCCGCCTCAATAAGCGTGGCAATGTGTTCATCCAATACCTCTTTTGCGGTTTGGGTTTGGGCTTGGGCTTGATTGAGTTTTATACTCGTGCTCGCGCTTAACATAATGCCCGGCTCAAAAGAAAGCCCAACGGTTATTGATTCATTATACGGTTGGTAATAGCCCATTTCCGCGGAAATCTGCCATCCCTGGTCGGTAACTTCCCCCCCCCCCTATATTATTCAGGCTGCTAATGGAAGCTACATTCCCTAAATTTCCTGACACGGCATTCGCCCCGACAATTACATTTGTGTCTCCGCTCAACCCCGCTGTTATATCCGCCGACTGGTAGTAGTAGCCGGAAGACAAGCCGAACTTAAAGCCGGGAGACTGGGTTGAAAATGAGGATCCGGAGTCCTGAGCAATTGCCGGACTTGCCGCTAAAAACAAAATGGCGAGAAATGAGAGAACTTTTTTAAACATAATAAAACTCCCGTTTTCAAGAAACCCTCTTAAAAGAAGTATGACCTAAAAGAAGTATGAAATTCCCGCGCCCACGCCGAAACTCCAAAGACTGTCAATATCGCTTGGAGTGGTAATGGCGTAATGGAACCTGCCGTCAAGCGAGACTTCTATTTTGTCCGTTACCGGAATGGCAACACCCAGTTTACCGAGAACGGGCCAGACTGCTCCGCCGTTCACTTCGTCTCCAAGGTCGTAGAACATAATTCCCGTTCCCACGCCTACAAACGCGTTCAATTCTTCGGAATGGAAAATCGCCGTTGCGTAAATCGGAAGCGTCAAGTGAAAAAGTGTCGGACTGTCGTCAAGATTGTCGAAAGATACGACTCCCGCCGGACGAGTGGTGCGAGTAGCATCCACTCCAAAAAGGTCGTTTACGACATTAGCGCCTGCTTTTGCGGTATCAACCCTTCCAGCCAGATTCAGCAGTTCATCAGAATTGTTTGCGGCTGCGCCCATAGTAGTAAGTTCGGATCGTCTGACAAGCGCTCTCACAAATGCCGATGCGCTTGTCTGGGTGCCTGATTCCATGTCGTCGTGAACAAACGTGCCAATATTCGTGGCTACGCCCGCGGCTACGCCCGCACCGGCCAGAGCAACAATATTAGTTCCAACGGCGTTGGTGCCAATACGTGCTCTCTCCGCATTGAAGGCTTGGGCAATTGCATTTCCAAGAGCGGTGCCTGGGGGAGCAGTCAGAAATACTTCAGTGCTACCGGCAATAGTGGCGATTTGCGCTGAACTCAGGTTTGCTGTCTCAATAAGCGTGGCAATGCGTGAATCCACTGCCTGTTTTGCGGTTTGATTGAGTTTTATACTTGTGCTCGCGCTTACCATAATGCCCGGCTCAAAAGAAAGCCCCATGGTTATTGATTCATCATACGGTTGGTAATAGCCCACTTCCGCAGAAATCTGCCATCCCTGGTCGGTAACCTCTCCTCCCACATTGCGAATGGAAGTTGCATTTCCTGGATTCTCTGACGCGGCATTCGCCCCGACAACTATCCTTGAGTCTCCGGGCAACGCCGTTATATCCGCCGACTGGTAGTAGTAGCCGGAAGAAAGGCCGAACTTTAAGCCGGGAGACTGGGTTGAAAATGAGGATCCGGCGTCCTGGGCAATTGCCGGACTTGCCGCTAAAAACAAAATGGCGAGAAATGAGAGAACTTTTTTAAACATAAATCAAACTCCTGCTGATTAAAAACTTTGTCGCAATTCTATGCGATTTTTAGTGCGAAGCAAACCTTTTTTTGAAATTTTCCTCAGGCGCATTCGAGAGATGCGTGATTTTCTCATTTTCTCTTTTTCCATTTCTCATCAAGATATTTTTTCAACGCGGCTTCGCGTCCGCGTTCGGACGGTTTGTAGTAAATCCGGTTTTTCAATTTTTCGGGCAGATTGTCCTGTTCCGTAAAAGCGTCTTTTTCATCATGCGGGTATTTGTAGCCCTTGCCGTAGCCCATGCCTTTCATCAGGCGCGTGGGCGCGTTTCGTATATGCATCGGGATTTCAAGGTCGGGGTGTTTTTTCACATCCGCTTCGGCTGAGCGCAAACCTGAATACGCCGCGTTGCTTCGCGGGCAACTTGCCAGATACGCCGCCGTTTGCGCGAGAACAATCCGCGCTTCGGGCATTCCGATGTAATTGACCGCCGTGAAGCAGTCGGTTGCGAGCGTAAGCGCGTATGGCTCGGCGTTGCCTATGTCTTCGGACGCGAGCACAATCAGCCGCCGCGCGATAAAAAGCGGCTCCTCGCCGGCTTGGAGCATTCGTGCGAGATAGTAAAGCGCCGAGTCCGGGTCGCTCGCTCGCACGCTTTTTATGAAAGCCGAGATTGTGTTGTAATGCTCGTCGCCGTCTTTGTCATAACGCACCCCTTTCTGATAGACATTTCTGACGGTTTCGGAGTCCACTTCGCCGTTTGAAAGCGAAACGGCGATTTCAAGCGCGTTCAGAAGCGCCCGCGCGTCTCCGCCGCACAGCGCGATTAAATCGTTTCGCGCATCTTCTGATATTTTCGCGCTTTTGAGCGCGGGGTCTTTTTCAAGCGCGCGATTAATGATTAGCGACAAATCGTTTTCGCCGAGCGGTTCAAGGCGGTAAACGGCGCACCGCGAAAGCAGGGGCGAGATTACCTCAAAAGACGGGTTTTCCGTTGTCGCGCCGATGAGCGCGATTTCGCCTTCCTCAACGCTTTTGAGCAGGGTCGCCTGCTGGGATTTGTTGAATCTGTGTATTTCGTCTATGAAAAGCACCGCGCCGCCGTTCACTTTTGCCGCACGGGAAAGCGCGTCTCTTATTTCCTTCACGCCTGAAAAAACGGCGTCCATATGGATAAATTCGGCTTCGTTTTCCGCCGTTAGAACGCGCGCAAGAGTGGTTTTTCCGGTTCCGGGAGGCCCCCATAAAATCATTGAGCGCGCGCCGCCGCGCCCGTCCATTCCGCGCGCCATTCCGCGCAAAACGCCGTCCTGTCCAAGCAGATGATTCTGCCCCGCAATTTCGTCAAGGGATTTGGGCCGCATACGCTCGGCAAGCGGAGTGTTTTCCATTTTCAAAGTCTCCGGCGGTTATTATATCGGGACTTTGCGGGCGGGGCTTCGGAGCGCGAAAAAATTTCTAAACTTTTAACTTTGAACTTGACAAATTTCTCAATAACAAATAAAAAAAGGAAAGATTTTGAATTGGTTTTTAGCAAGTGAGCAAAGTTGTTTTGTCTAAATTCATACAGAATTCAGTTTCCACCCCCCCCCCCCCCAATGTATAGTGAGGGTAATGAGCGGGGTATTTCCATAATGAATGAGGTATTTCCCAAGATGAGAATCAGAATTTTCTATTTCACCTGCGCGCTTGCTTTGGCGCTTTGCCCCGTTTCAATGTTTGGCAATGGCGCAGATGTGGCGTTTGCCCATGGCACCGAAGAACCCAATGTCGTAGGACCCAGAGGTCCGGAAAGTGCGATACCGGGACCCACAGGCCCGGACGGTCCGCAAGGCCGTCAGGGTCCGCCGAATACGCAGGTGGGCCCGCGGGGAGCGGATGGAGCGCAGGGAGAGATTGGAGCGCAGGGAGCGCAGGGAGCGCGGGGAGCGCGGGGAGCGCGGGGAGCGGTTGGAGCGCAGGGAGAGGTTGGAGACCGGGGAGCGGATGGAACGCCGGGAGCGGCTGGAGCGGCTGGAGCGGCTGGAGCGGCTGGAGCGACTGGAGCACAGGGAGCGGCTGGAGCACAGGGAGCGGCTGGAGCACGGGGAGCGGTTGGAGCACAGGGAGCGGATGGAGCGCAGGGAGTGACTGGAGCGCGTGGTCTGGAGGGAGAGCCGAGTACGCTACAGAGGACGGAAATGCAACTCAGTGATCTCATGAAAGCCGGCGCGGCGGTTACTGCGATTAGTTCAATACCCACGGTTGCCGCTTCCGGGCGGAGAGTTTCCGTGGGTCTCGGAGTAAAATATTTTGAAGGCGAAGGCGCCGCGGCCGCGGGATTGGCTATTGCGGTGCAGGATAGGTTGCATATCAATGTGGCAAGTTCCTTTGCGGATGAAAAGCCGAGAACACGTTTCGGAGCAATTCTGGAGTTTTAGAGAGTTATCTGACCTAATGAAAAATTACATCTTCATTCTAATATGCGCGTCCGCTCTGGCATTTTGTCCTGTTCCGGCATTTGTGGGAGTTACCGGTATGGCATTTGCTCATAATCTTCCGGGACCCCAGGGACCGGTGGGACCGGATGGAGGTTTTGGTAGAGGTGGAGGTAGGGGAAGTGTCGGTCCGCCGGGACTCCCGGGAGCTCAGGGACCTCAGGGAACTCGGGGAGTTCAGGGACCTCAGGGATCGGTGGGAAATCAGGGAACTACGGGATTTCGGGGAGAAGATGGATTGCCGGGAGCGCAGGGAGCGCAGGGAGCGACTGGAACGCCGGGAACGCCGGGAACGCCGGGAACGCCGGGAACGGCCGGAGCGACTGGAGCGACTGGAGCGGCCGGAGCGCGGGGAACGACTGGAGCGACCGGAGCGCGGGGATTGCAGGGAGCGCGGGGATTGCAGGGAACGGCCGGAGCGCGGGGAGCGCAGGGAGCGGCCGGAGTGAATATAGACCAAAGCGACAGCATCACAAAAATCGACGCACTGGCGACTGCGGTCAGTTCAGCGCCGACTACAGTTTCTTCCGGGCGGAGAATTTCCGTGGGTCTCGGAGGAAGCTACTATAAAGGCGAACTTGCCGCGGGCGCGGGAGTGGCTTACTCAATGCGGGATATGCTCCATCTCAGTGCGGCGGGCGGCTATGTGGACGGCAAGGAAGCGGGGCGTTTGGGGGTAATTTTAGAGTTTTGAACTTACTACGGAAAATTAACACAGGGAAGAATGTATTTTTGAAAACTGCATTTTTCAGTTTCACGGTCTTCGCACTCGCTCTGGCGTTTCACTCTGTTCCGGCGTTTGCTCAAACTCCGGGTACTCCGTGTACCGGTGCGTGCGTTGGTCCGCCGGGATTTGAGGGCCCTGACGGGCGTACCGGACAACCGGGTCCGGAAGGAGAGCGGGGAACGCAGGGACCCACGGGACCTCAGGGATTTCCGGGATCTCCGGGATTTACGGGAGATCCGGGACTCCGGGGTCCTCTGGGACAACGGGGTCCGCGGGGAGACACGGGGAGCGCCGGGCAACGGGGAGCGCAGGGAGCCGCGGGAGCGCCGGGAGCCGCGGGAGCCGCGGGAGCCGCGGGAGCCGCGGGAGCCGCGGGACTTCGGGGAGCGACTGGAACGCAGGGAACGACTGGAGCGACTGGAACGACTGGAGCGCAGGGAGCGACTGGAGCGGCAGGAGCGGTTGGAGCGCGGGGATTGTCGGGAGAAGCGGGAGGATTGTCAGACAAAAAAGTTTCAAGAGTTGGCGCAGTGGCGATTGCCATCAGTGCAACGCCGACCGTTGTTTCTCCGGGCAAATGGGTGGCGATGGGAATCGGAACGGGTTACCTTGAAGAGCAATTTGCCGTATCTTTGGGAATGGCCGTTGCCGTGAAAGACCTCTTCCATCTCAATCTGTCGGGCGGTTTTGCCAGTGAAATATCAACCGTAAGTCTTGGCGGAACTGTGAGATTCTAATCCGCGCCCTTATTTTTTCCGTAAGACCTTTTCCATAAGATAATAATCACCATAAGATAATCAGATGTCGCGAAAGCGGATGTCGCGAAAGCGGAAAAACCGCCTCTTTTCGGCTATACTGCGATTCAAATTATGAACACAAAACTGCTGAAACAACTGTGCGATATTCCCGGCATACCCGGAGACGAGGGCGCGGTGAGGGATTTCGCGGTTTCCGAACTGCGCAAATACACAAAAGACATCTCCATTGACACAATGGGCAACGTCATAGCCCGGGTCGGCGGCAAAGGAAAAAAACTTGTTATTGACGCCCACATGGACGAGGTGGGCTTTATGGTGAGCCATATTGACGACAGGGGTTTTGTTCGGGTTTGCATGCTCGGCGGGATTGACGCGAGGGTGTTTTACGGACAGCGCGTTGTGGTTCACGGCTCAAAGCCCTTGCGGGCGATGGTGGCGGCGGTTCCCCCGCACATAAGCAAAACCAGCGGCGACAGGGGTGTTCCCGAAGTTGAGGACTGCGTTCTTGACCTCGGACTTTCGGCGGCGAAGGTGAAAAAATATGTCAAAATCGGCGACCCCGTTACTTTTGACACCGAACTGCAGGAAACCGAAGATGCCGTGATTTCCCGCTCCATTGATGACCGGGTTGGCATTTTCATCATTCTTTCCGCGCTTGCGGCAAAGCCGAAACCGGCTTGCAATCTGTTTGTTACGTTCACGGTTCAGGAGGAGCCGGGCTTGAGAGGCGCGCGCATAATCACGCCCGCGTTGGAGCCGGATTTTGTTATCGCGCTTGAGGGAACGGTTGCGATGGATTTGCCCGGAGTCGCGCCGCATAAGAGTCTTGCGAACATCGGCAAAGGTCCCGAAGTGCGTCTTTCAGACCGCTACCTTGTTGCCGACAGGGGTTTGAGTTTCTTCATAAAATCAGTCGCGGACAAAAAGAAAATCCCGTGTCAAATCACGGTCAAAAAAGCGGGCGGAACAAACGCGACCGCGATGCAGGTAACCGGAAAGGGAACCAAAGCGGCGGTTGTTTCCGTGCCGACACGGTATCTGCACAGCCCCGGCTCGGTCGCCTACAAAAGCGACATTGAAGCCACAATCAAACTGATAAAAGGCGTGATTGAGGGGATTGGGAGTTTGAATGGGAAAAGGTAAAAATCTGGGCAAGTTGAAAAAAGTTGACCTGAGACAAATATGGAAAAAAGAGGCTGGAGACTTTACGCCTTGGTTGTCCCAGGAGGATGGGCTGTCCTTACTTGGAGAAACTATCGGCATTGAATTGGAACTTGAATCTACCGAAAAAGGTGTTGGCGGTTTTAGTGCTGACATTGTTGCTCGCGATACTGAAAGCGGTAGTTATGTGCTGATTGAAAACCAACTGGAACGCACAGACCACACACATCTTGGACAATTGATTACTTACGCCGCAGGATTAAATACCGTTACCATTGTCTGGGTTTCCAAGAGATTTGCCGAAGAACACAGGGCGGCTATGGACTGGCTAAACGAAATTACTGACAGCAAATTCGGATTCTTTGGAATTGAGGTGGAGTTATTAAAGATAGGAAACAGTCCGCCAGCTCCAAAGTTGAATATTGTTTCCAAACCGAATGACTGGAGCAAAACCGCGCGCAAAAAAAGAAGTGAAGGATTGAGCGATGGCGACAAATTCAAGCTTCTTTACTGGGAGAAGTTTCGTGAGTATTTGCAGGATAAAAATATCAACCTAAAAGGAACCAAAGCCCGTCCTCAAAATTGGATGAATTTTCCCGTAGGCAAAAGCCGTTGCAAGATGGTGGCAGTTATTAGAATGAACCCCCCGCGAATTTGGTGTGCCTTTGAAGCCTGGTACGAAAATTCCAATCCGATTTTTGACTTTCTTCACGACCAGAAAAACAAAATTGAGAAAGATTTTGGAGAATCTTTGTATTGGGATAGAGCAGTAGGAAAAAAACACATCGGCATTTCCGTCTTCAATGAGAGCAATCCTCTGGATGAAAAAAACAGAGAAAAACAATTCAAATGGTTTGCCGAAAAACTGACAAAATTTGATGAAGTTTTCCGTCCGCGAGTGAAAGGATTTGACCCGTCAGATTGGGAAACGGAAGAAGAAGAAAACTAAGGCGGATAAAAAGTTCAAAATGTGCGCCTCAAATCTCACCGAAATTTTCAAATCGTGTCTCGCGGGGCTCGCGGGCGAAACGCCAGATTTGGTTTTTTCCGATTTTGAAACCGCGATAAAGAATAAAAAATACGATGTTCAGGACACAACAATTATTGAAGTCGTTCTGAAAGAGGAAACGGATTCGCTTAAACAATCATTTCTTAAAAGTTTCGCGAATTACGAAAAATCCGCGAGCGCTGATTGGGATGCGGAAAAATCCGCGAAATCGGTTGAGATTTTTTGCGGTTGCCTTGAAACGCTGATTAATTACTACTACAACAACACGATTGCGGGGCAGTTTTCATGAAATATCTGCACACAATGATAAGGGTTGGCGACTTGGACAGGTCAATTCGTTTCTACACGGAAGTTCTGGGGCTTGTCCACCACCGCACAACGGACTATCCGGACGGCGAATTTTCGCTCGCTTTTCTCGGATACGGCAACGGCTCGGAGCCGTTTCTTGAACTCACATACAACTACGGAGTGAGCGAATACAAACACGGCGGCGCATACGGGCACATGGCTTTCGCCGTGGAAGACATAAAAGCCGCGTGCGACAAAATCACCGAACTCGGCGGCAGGGTTACGCGCCCTCCGGGTCCGATGAAACACGGGAAAACCGTTCTCGCCTTCATTGAAGACCCTGACGGCTACAAGGTTGAACTCATAGAGAGAAGCAATCCTTAAATGCGCAGACCCGCGCGCATTACCGGAAAAACTTTTTGCCCCGCAGGGTTTTGTGGTAGCCGAGCGCGAAGCGGTGCGCTTCGTCCCTGATCCTCATCAGAAGAAAGAGCCCTTCGCGGTTTTTTACGGGCGTCCACGGGGTTTTTCTCCCCGGAGTGTAAATTGCGTCCGCTTGCTCTTTTTCCCGTCCTTTCGCAATCGCCGCAATGTCCGCCGCGCCGGAAAAACCCAGTTCATTAATCGCTTCAACGGCGGCGGAAAGTTGCCCCTTGCCGCCGTCTATGAGGATTAAATCAGGAAGTTCCCAGCCCGCTTGTTCCGCTCTTTTGAGCCGCCGGGAAAGCATTTCCTTTATGCCCGCGAAATCGTCCTGCCCCGCAACGGTTTTTATTTTGTAGCGTTTGTAGCGTTTTTTATCCGGCGCACCGCCGCTGAACCGCACCGCCGAACCCGTTGTTTCCCGCCCTTGAGTGTTGGATATGTCAAAGCACTCTATTTCACGCGGAACCTTTGAGAGTTTCAGCGCCTTTTTGAGTCCGAACAGAATGTCGCGGTTTTTCTCTTCGCCCGCGCGTTTTTTTCTGAGCGCCTCCCTTGCGTTGTCCGCCGCGAGGCGCAGAAGTTTTGTTTTTACGCCTCTTTTCGGCGCGACTATTTTCACCGCGCCGCCGCGTTTTTCCGAAAGCCATTTTTCGTATGTCCGCTTGTGTTCCGGCTCGGACGGCACAATGATTTCGGGCGGAACCTGCCTGCCTTCGTCGTAGAATCTTCCCAGAAACTCAGCAAAAGCCGCGCGTGCGTCCGCGCCCGTGTTTTTCGCGGAAATCTCCGCCTTGTCCACAACTCCGCCGCCCCTGTGAAAAAGAACGACAAATTCAAAACTCTTTTCGTCCGCCGCCATTTCTATGATGTCTCTGTTGGTGAAACTTGACGACACAACCTTTTCAAGCCCGCCGGTTCCCAGTGCGGACAAGAGGTCTCTGTGGCGCGAGGCGTCTTCATACCTTGTTTCATCAGATGCCTTTTTCATCTTTTTTTTCAAGTGAGCCGCCACGCCTTTTCTGTCGCCCCTGAGGAACGCTTCGGCTTTGAGGCACAGAGTGCGGTATTCGGATTTCCCCGTCATTCCCGCGCACGGCCCCGAACACAGCCCCATGTCATAGTTCAGACACGGGCGGCTTGAATGCCGTTTGAATTTGTTGTTTGAGCAATCGCGCACCGCGAAGAGCCGATGGACGAGTTTCGCGCTCTGTTTCAAAGCGCCGCCGCGCGAGAAGGGGCCGAAATAAGACGCGCCGTCCGCCCGCACTCTGCGCGTTACCGAGAGGCGCGGAAATTCCTCGTTCATTGACAGGCGCAAAGACGCGTAGGTTTTGTCGTCTTTGAGCTGAATGTTGAATTTCGGTTTGTGTTTTTTGATGAGTGAGTTTTCAAGAATGAGCGCTTCATGCTCGTCAACTGACACAATGTAGTCAACATCCGCCGCCTCGCGCATAAGGTATGACACTTGCGGTCTTGAATCGTTTTTCGCGCTGAAATATGACCGCACGCGGCTTTTCAGGTTCGCCGCTTTGCCTATGTAAATAATCCGCCCGTTCGGATTTTTCATCATATAGACGCCGCAGGAGGAGGGCAGGGAAGAAGGGGAAAAATCTGATTCCTGAGAGACGAGTTTCAAGACCGGACTACGAATTTCCGTTTGGAGGAAACAATCAAAATTGTGGCGGCGGAATTAAACGCGAGAAGCAGCAAATCCGTGCGTATTTCCCACACGATTTTAGGCGTTACGCCAAACAGGGAGAGCAGAAAGAAAACCAGACTCGCGGCGGTGATAAGCGGAATGACGGGGTGCAACTTTCTTCCCTTGATAAGCGTGGACGCCAAAACCATCGGAGCCATAAGCGCGGTTCCCATAAAGCCCGATATGGCGAGAGAGATGATGCCCTGAGAGCTTTTCATGGCCACAACAAAAGCCACCGCGCAGAAAATCAGAATTATGAACTTTACAAACACAACCGCCGAGATTTTCAGTTTTTCACTGATTCTTCCGAGCGCGTTGTTTATTTCCGAGCCGAGCGCGAAAAATTGCGAATCCGAAGTTGACATTGCCGCGGCGAGAATTCCGATGAGCGCTATCGCGCCAATTACCGCGTTTTGTTCAAGTATGAGTTTTCCTATGAATTCGGGACCGGTGTCCGCCGTGATTGCCACTGCGCCGTAGAGACCGATTATCAACCCGGCGATTAAAAGCAGAAAAGTGAAAGAGGCGTGCAAAACGGGCACTTTGCGCCTTTCGTTTATCCCTTTGAGAATGGACAGGCGCGAAGTGAGTTGCGGTTGCGACACGGGCAGAAGAACTATTGAGATAAATCCCGCGAGCAGCCACTGAGTCGACAGCAATCCCTTTGGTCCCGGAACGGAAAGTAATCGCTCATCGGTTTCGACAACCGCTTGAAAAAGAGCGCTTATTCCCCCGAATTTTGACAACACAATCGCCGCCATTATCCATATGACGCTGAAAAGCATAATTCCCTGCAATGCGTCGCAATACATAATTCCGCGCAAGCCCCCGATTGACGAGTAGGAAAACATCAGCGCGAGAATTATCAACGCCCAGACCCACTGCGGAATGGAATACGGCACAACCGCCGACAGAAGGCCGGACGCGCCCTTGATTTGAACGGCGATATACGGAATCAGAAAAATCACGAGCCCCATAACATAGACCGCCACGCCGTAGCCGCCGAATGAATCCCTTATCAAATCCGACATACTGCGGAAATCCTTTGACGCGATCCTGTCTTTAAGTTTGAAGCACAGCCAGAGGGTGAAAACGGCCAGCGCCATGTCCGTTACGCCGAGAAATATCCATGTTCCAACCCCGTGAACCCTGAAAAAGTTTGGCATTCCTATCAGAATGAATGTGCTGTAAAGAGTGGCGAAAAATGTCAGAAAGCCGATTATTGTTCCGAGGTTTCCGCCCGCAAGGAAAAACTCTTTCTCTTCGCCCTTGTTTTTTCTGTTGCCCACAAACGCGAGGGTTATCAGAACCGCCAGATACACAAGCGCGACCGCTATAAATATTGTTCCGTTGCTCAAAAAATCATTTTTCCTTTGAGAAAATCATCGCGATGATGAGCACGAGATAGATTGAAAGGGAGATCGCCATGCTTACCCACAGGGTTCTCGGAATCCCGAACAGAAACGGCTCGGCGACCCCGCCCGGAATAATTAACGGTATAAACGCGAGCGCCGCGAGCGCGGCGGCGAGGGGAAGCGTGATTTTCCAGAGGTTTCGGCTTTTCAATTGCTCAAAGTCCGCACGGCTTTATAATAGGACGTATATTATGTAATAATATCGCCCGGTTTTACAAATGAGGGAAAAAAATCCGCAAAAAAATCCGCCGCTGCTCTACATTGAAACCTACGGGTGCCAGATGAATGAGTATGACTCGGACAGAATTGTAACCGCCCTCGGAGCGGAAAAGACGCCTGAGCCGTCTCTCGCGGACTACATAGTCGTCAATACCTGCGCGATAAGGGAAAAAGCAGACCACAAGGCGTTCAGTAGCGTTGGAAAGTTCAAGCGGCTGAAAGCCGTAAAACCCGAAGTGGTGATTGGAATGGCGGGTTGCGTCGCCCAGTTATACGGGGACGCGATACTTAAAAAAAATCCGCATCTTGATTTTGTCATCGGGCCCCGCGCGATACCGAAACTTCCCGCGCTAATTGCCGACATTGAGCAGAGCAGAGAGCACGAGCGCGTAAGAAAATCCAAAACCTCTTTTGACATTGAGGAAACCTTCGCGATTTCCCCCGCTCATGACAAATCCAGGGTCAGCGCATTTGTTTCCGTTCAGCAGGGATGCAACAAGCGATGCGCCTACTGCATCGTGCCGACCGTGAGGGGCGATGAAGTGAACAGACCTCTCGCAGACATACTCTCCGAGGCGCGAATGCTCGTATCCAAAGGGGTGAAAGAGATAACTTTTGTGGGGCAAACGGTCAATTCATGGAAAGGCGGAGGCGAAAAATTCTCCGATCTTCTGCGCGCGGTGGCGGAGATTGAGGGGCTTGAGAGAATCCGTTTCACAACGCCGTATCCGCGCGACATAACAAAGAAAATGATTGAGGCGATGCGGGACACCCCGAAGGTGTGCCGCCACATACATCTGCCCGTTCAGTCCGGCTCGGACAGGGTTTTAAAACTCATGAACCGCACATACACATCCAAGTGGTATCTTGAAGCGGTTGACCGCCTCAAAGATGCCATTCCCGGCATCGCGGTCTCAACCGATGTCATAATCGGTTTTCCGGGAGAGAGCGGGGACGATTTCGCGCAAACGATGAATTTGCTCGAAAAAGTGCGTTTTGACAGCTCTTTTTCGTTTAAGTTCTCGCCGCGTCCGGGAACTCCCGCCGCAGAGGCGGACGAACAGATAAGTGTGAAAACCGCCGACGAGAGGCTCGCGGTTTTTCAGGAACGCCAGCGCGAAATCACGCTTGAGAGCAACCGTGCGCGCGAGGGCAAAGACGAATATGTTCTCGTGTCCGGCGAAGGCAGGCACGGAAACGGCTGGATGACGGGGCGAACCACGCACAACAGAATAGTGAATTTCATCGGAGACGGTTCTCTTACGGGAAGTTTCGTAAAAGTGCGCGTGACGGACGGGCTCGCGAACTCCCTTCGCGGCGAAATTGTGAGCGGGGAGATTGTTGCGTGAGCGGTTCCGTGCCGGCGAAAACCGTTTCACTCATCAGTCCGCGCGGTTTTTGCGCCGGAGTGGAAAGGGCCATAGCGATTGTTGAAAAGGTTTTGAAAAAACACGGCGCGCCGGTCTATGTGAAGCACGAAATTGTTCACAACAAAACCGTTGTTGAGGATTTCAAAAAGCGCGGTGTTGTTTTTATTGAAGACCCGAAAGATGTTCCTTCCGGCTTGCCGATTGTGTATTCCGCGCACGGCGTTTCGCGCCGCGTCCGCAGAGCCGCCGAAGACAGGGGGCTCAAAATCTATGACGCCACATGCCCCCTTGTTTCAAGGATTCATTCCGAGGTTTCGCGCCTGCGCTCAAGCGGCTACGAAATTGTGATGATAGGGCACAAGGGGCATCCCGAAGTTGAGGGGACGCTCGGTCAGTCTGAAAGCGGGGTTTATCTTGTTGAGAACGAGAAAGACATTGCCGCGCTGGAAGTGAAAGACCCGTCAAAACTCACCTATGTTACGCAGACCACTCTTTCGGTGGATGACACACGCGCGCTTGTAAATCTGTTGCGCGGGAAATTTCCGCAAATTCGCCTGCCGAAGAAAGATGACATTTGCTACGCGACTCAAAACCGTCAGGATGCCGTGAAAAAAATGGCGGCGGACTGCGATGTGGTTTTTGTGGTTGGATCAGAGACAAGTTCCAATTCAAACCGCCTGAAAGAGGTTGCCGAGCTGCTCGGCGCGCGCGCCTATCTGGTTGACGGACCGGACGACATAGACCGCGAGTGGCTTCGCGGTGCGAAGAAAATCGGACTTACCGCCGGCGCTTCGGCTCCCGAAGATATAGTGAAAAAAGTTGCTTCCCGCCTGCGCGAATGGACGGGATGGGAAGTCGTACAAGATCCGGATGCGGTTACTGAAGACGTGCATTTCAGCGTGCCGAAGAATTTTTTCCGCGATTTTTGACAAATTGTTTTTCATCGTTATACTACAAACGCGGAGGCGGAGAATTCATGAAAAAAATTGAAGCGATAGTAAAACCTTTCATTCTTGAAGATCTTAAAGACGCTCTGAAAGATATTGGCATTCAGGGCATGACCGTGAGTGAAGTTAAGGGATTTGGCAGGCAGAAGGGGCATGCCGAAATTTACAGAGGCTCCGAATACGTAATAGATTTTCTTCCCAAAGTTAAGGTTGAGATAATAGCGACAGATGAAATGGTCTCTTCAATTATTGATGTTATCAACCAAAGCGCAAAAACCGGAAAAACCGGAGACGGAAAGATTTTCATCATACCGATTGAGGAAGTAATAAGAATCAGAACCGGCGAAAGAGGCGAAGACGCAATATAAATTGACAAATCAACAGGAGGTGGAGTTCTTTGCTTTATGAAAAGTTCCGCAATCGCGCGGATAGGGATTTTGGGATTTGGAGAACATTTCTGTTCTTCGCGGGCGCTTTACTGTTGTCAACGGCTTCCGCCTACGCCGACAAGGTGAGCCCTGAAATGTTCACGGTCAACAACCTGTGGCTTCTTCTGGCGGCAATTCTTGTTTTTATAATGCATCTGGGGTTCGCATGTCTTGAAAGCGGACTTACAAGATCAAAAAACACCGTCAACATACTTTTCAAAAATGTTTCAATCATTGCGATAGGAATTCTCACTTACGCGCTTTGCGGGTTCAACCTTATGTATCCGGGATTTGCCGAGGCCGCTTCGGGCTACTTCGGGTTTGCCGGATTTGGAATTTCTTCTCCCGAAGGGGCCGCGGGTCTTCTTGGATACGCGGACGGCAGTTACACATATTTTTCCGACTTTATTTTTCAGGCGATGTTCGCCGCCACCGCCGCCACAATAGTTTCGGGAGCGGTTGCGGAGAGGATTAAACTCGGAAGTTTTCTTATTTTTGCCACCATTTATGTGGCGTTTGTCTATCCGGTCGCCGGTTCATGGAAGTGGGGCGGCGGGTGGCTTGACGCGCTTGGTTTTTACGATTTCGCCGGATCAACAATCGTTCACAGCGTTGGCGGCTGGGGCGCGCTCGCGGGCGCAGTTCTTCTCGGCGCGCGCAAAGGCAGGTATTCGACTGACGGAAAAGCCAGGGTGTTTCCGGGGCACAGTTTGCCGCTTGCCACAATAGGAGTTTTTCTGCTCTGGTTCGGATGGTATGGATTTAACGGCGGCTCGGTTCTTTCCGCCGACCCGGGTCTGGTTTCGCTTGTGTTTGTAACCACTTCACTTGCCGCTGCGGCGGGAATTTGCGGCGCGATGGCAACGGCTTGGATTATCAACAAAAAGCCCGACCTTTCAATGATTCTCAACGGCTCTCTCGCGGGACTTGTCGGGATAACCGCGGGGGCGGATGTCATAAGCCCGGGGAATTCCGTGCTTGTGGGTTTGGCTGCCGGCGTTCTGGTTGTTCTCTCGGTCCTCTTTATGGACAAATTGACCATAGATGACCCGGTCGGAGCGATTTCAGTTCACTTGACTTGTGGAATATGGGGAACTCTCGCGGTGGGGATTTTCAGTTCAAATCCCGAGCACACGGTCGTGAAACAGCTCACGGGCATCGGTGCATACGCGATTTTCTGCGCGACTGCCGCGTTTGCGCTTTTCTATCTTATAAAAACAGTAGTCGGGCTCCGTGTTTCCGAAGAAGAGGAATACATCGGGCTTGATGTCAGCGAGCACGGAATGGAAGCGTATAACATCACAAAATATGGTTCACGTTAATACAATTTTCAGCCTTAAGGGGGGCGTTATGAGAGTTTTTAATTTTTTAAGTTTTCTCGCGGTTGCGGTTGTTCTGCAGTTTTCTGCGGCGACGGCGGCAAGAGCGGATATTCCAATGTCAACTTTTGTTGGCTTGGTGAATGTGGGCGCGTCTTTGGACACGACATACCAGTATGTTTTTAACTGTGACAATGAGACGGTGCCGGAGTGCCCCGGAGAAAGAGGGCTTTATTCCGAACACAACGACTTTTCAATAGACGCCTTCACGCTGTCTTTTGAGAAAGAGGCGAATGCGACTGGCGCGTCTCCGTTGGACAAGGTTGGTTTCAGGGCGGACATACTTTTCGGAGAGCAGGCGGAGCGTCTTGGGTTCGGGTTCAATTCGGACGGAGACGGTTCGGTAAGCCCTTATCAGGCATACATAAGCGTTGCCCCCGTAGAGAATTTAAGCATAATTGCGGGGCAGTTCACAACGCTTGCGGGCTGGGAACTCATAGAGGCGAAAGACAACACAAACATCAGCCGTTCGCTTCTGTTTTACAGAATTCCGTTCGCTCATTCGGGCGCCAGAGTGTCTTACAGCACGTCGGGTGTTGATTTGACCCTTGGCATAAGCAACGACTGGGACGCGGTTGACGATGCTGATGACGGCAAAACTTTTGAGTTTCAGACGGCGTATTCGTACGGGTCCGAAACAGGATTTCTAAACGACCTCTGGCTCGGCGCGACCGTTTATGTGGGAAAAAGCGATTTTCGTCAAAATCAAGTAGCTGATGTTACAGAAAATGCTGATGGCGACATAACAAGTTTTGACGTCTTTAACCCGGCTGACGCTTCCGCTAATATGGTTTCTGCCGACCTCTACCCATCTGACAACAAAACGCGCACGCTCGTAACGCTCGTTGGAAGCGTAACATCCGGCAAATTCACATTTGTTGGAGATGCGGAATTCACATGGGTGGACGATGGTGTTGTTAAACCTGTTTTAGGGACTGTTACCGGAGACAACCCGGCTACACCGATTACAGACGATGATCCTGCGGAAACTTCCTTCGTAGGACCCACGGGAGTTGCTTACGACACTTTCTTCCGCTGGGGCGTTGGCGGTTATCTAATTTATGCGGCGAATGCGGACACAACGCTTTCATTGAGAGCGGAATATGTTGATGACTCTGAGACCGAAGCAGCCGGTGGCAAGGGTGTGAAACTTTTTGAAGTAACGCCGACAGTGGGCTGGAAGCCGTTTGGCAGCGGAGACACGGGAACCCTTGAGACCCGTTTTGAATACCGTTGGGACAGAGCGGATGTGGAATACTTTCCGAGCGGCAGTGGCAACAACAAGAAAGACCAGCACGCGTTGCTTTTTCAGTTGCTCTATTCAATATAGAAACTGTCTCCCGGTTATCTAACTTTTGAAAAAAGCCGGCTGCATTTGCAGCCGGCTTTTTCTATTGTAAAATAGCGTTTTCCGCCCGGATAGCTCAGTCGGTAGAGCAGAGGACTGAAAATCCTCGTGTCGGCGGTTCGATTCCGTCTCCGGGCAACTTTTCCGCTTGCGGAACAGATTTTTTATTCCATGTTGACAAAATCGGTATATTTGAGGTATCTTGGACAAGTTAGGTAGTTCTACTTAACAAAGCAAAGGCGTGGGTTTGTAAAATGACGTTTGGCGACTATTTAAAAGCAAAGCGCAAGCAGAGGGGAATAACTCAAGGTGTGCTCGCGCACTATCTTGACGTTTCAAAGGTGTATATACACCAGCTTGAAACCGGAAAAACGGACTCTCCGTCGCAGGAGAGGTGCCACCAGATTGCTCAGTGCCTGCGTGTGAGCGTGGAAGAGATATGGAACCTTTCCCGGCGCGAAAAACTGCGTAAATTCCTTGAAAAAGAGTTGATTGGCGAAAAAGAATGTGAAATTCTGACTGACGAGGAGAGGTATCTGGTGAAGTTGTACAGGGTTCTTGATGATGATATAAAAAAGGACTTCAACGGTATGATATTTATGCTGTTCAAGCATTATCAGAACACTGAAGCCAAAAAGATACTTGAAGAATTTCTTAAATGCGCTTGATTGGAAGTCTCGGGCTTTTTTACAAAGTCCTTTTTATAGAAGTCGCAATTTTGTTTCTTGTTGGCGCGGTTTTCTACGGCCAGTTCAGTAAAGAGAAATCCAGTGTTATTGCAAAAACTGTTGCCGCGTCCGAATTAATCGGCAACGAGGCGGCGGAGTTTGCCGTTCACAACACCAACCCGACAAGCGCGGAGTTTTATTCCTTTCTTAGAACCAAGCACGGGTCTGCCGGAGTTTTTCAAACCTTCAATGTCATTCCGTCTTCGTTCGGGGTTACTTTCACAAAAGAGAGTTTTCAGAGTCGCCGGCCACAACAGTTGTATTCTGAGGAAAGGGGCTACGGCGTTCGTGATAAAGGCGGTGTGTTTTCTGTTTCCGCGCCGTTTCTGGTGGGTGCGGACGGTAATCCCTACGGAGTTGTTACCATAAACTCCTCAAAAACGCTGATTATGAAACAAGTTCTGAAAGACAACCTTCTTCTGTATATTGCGCTTCTTATTGTGCTGAACAATCAGGTTTTCATTCTGCATTACTTCGCTTCAAAAAGACAAAAAGAGATTATAGACAAGCACTATGCAAGACCCTACATGAAACAGCACTCGCTCGGTGCGTTGAGGGTTATGCGCAAAATCCTTGAAGAAATTATTGAGGATTGTCCCGAAGAGCCGAAAAGAGTTGAGACAGCGGCGGAAGATTCCAAAGACGCCGACAAAACCGGCTCAAAGAAAATCATTTCCTTTTCCAGGTTTATTTCAAGAAACAGTCAATAAATGAAGATTCTTTCTTGGAATGGGATATGGGGTGGCTCCATAGAGGGTTTTTTCGCCAAATTTTTTCGGGACGAGAATGCGGTTGGCATTGATATAGGGTCTTATTCCACCAAGGTTGTGGTTCTCAAAAACAGTTCCGGGAGCGAAACGGGCACTCCCTTGCACGTACGCGAGTCTTTTCAGGATTCGGGTGTTTTCAAAGACAAGGAAATAGAAGATTTTGATTCCGTCTGTTCGGGGTTGCTTTCTTTGCGTGATGATTTCGGGCTCAAAGGCGCGCGTGCGGCGGTTGGTGTTTCAGGTTGCGCGGTTTTTACAAGCAAACTGAAGATTTCACCCTCGGCGGACGCCAAAGCTGCCGAAGATGCGGTTTTGCTACATTTAAGCAAGTTTTTTTCCGAAGGATTGGACGGCTGCCGCCACAGTTTTTACCGCGATCCGCAAAGCCCCGAAGATGTTCTTGTTACGGTTGCCAGAGAAGACGCCGCCCGCGATTATGTTTCCGCTCTGCGCTCTTCGGGATTTGTTCCCACCGTTGTGGACTATGACGGCTTTGCGCTCATCAACTCATACAACCGCCGCGCACCCTCGTCTGATGGGCTCACAGTTCTGCTCAACATCGGGCACAGCGTAACAAACCTCGCCGTTTTGAAAGACGGAAAAACAGTTTTTACCAGAGATCTTTCCACCGCTTCGGGTGAACTCACGCTTGAAATCGCGCGCGCGGGAAATCTGGCGGTTGATGATGCGGAGGCGGAAAAAATATCTCTTGGTGCGGGGTCAAGACGCGAGTTCCTCTCCGCCGCCGCCGATTTTTCCTCGGCAATCCTCCGCGAAGTGAAGTCCAACCTTGAGATGTTCTGCGATTGCGGAAATGAAAAACCCGGAAAAGTGATTCTTTCAGGCGGAGGTTCCCTGCTCCACGGTTTGCGCGAAACGGTTGCCGAAACGCTTGGAGTGGATGCTGAATATGCGGACCCTCTGCGGGCGGGACGGAATGGAAATGAGTTTCCGGACGGGTTGTCCGCGAAATCCGCGGTCGCGTTCGGGCTCGCTCTCAGAATGACGGAGAGAGCCGCATGATAAAGGTCAATCTCATAAAAACCGGTGAGTCCCGCAAACCGCGCCGCGCCGCCATTGTTGCGGCACTTTGCATATGTTTGGTGGCGGTTTCTTTTCCGTATCTGAAAAGCGGGTTCGGTGAAGCGGACCACGAACGCCCGGTGGTAACAGCCGCGCTCAAAACTCCTTCCGCTCCGCATAAAAAGCAGAGAGAGGTAAAACACACCTCAACAAGAAAGCTCCCGCTCAAAGTGGCGGGCTTTGTCAAGTTTGCCGACCGGAACTTTGCCATGCTGGTTTCCGGTAGTCGCGTGCTCTGGGTTGAGCCGGGGCAGACCGCATTCGGTTTCAATATCGCCAAAGTAAAAGAGGAAGGAATTTCCGCCGAGAAGGGTTCTAAAACGGTGTTTGTCCCGTTCGGGAAATGAGTGGCGTGAAGGTATTTATCAGTTTCTGCGCCGTGTG
The DNA here is from genome assembly GCF_977828045.1 of Candidatus Mycalebacterium sp. Lineage (NCBI taxonomy): Bacteria > Pseudomonadati > Thermodesulfobacteriota > Candidatus Dadabacteria > Candidatus Nemesobacterales > Candidatus Mycalebacteriaceae > Candidatus Mycalebacterium > Candidatus Mycalebacterium sp. Next base: position 38,605 of record NZ_CDWCUL010000012.1, read on the forward strand.
TGCGGTTTTTGTTTTTGGCACGTCCGTGATGTCCGCCGCGCAAAACGCTTCGGACGATGGCACGGCGTGGGCGTTTGATTTCCGCTATTCCCATTCCTCTTTCGGCGTGAGCAAACCGGTTTACAAGGGGGAGAAAGGCACTTTCATCTACAAAGGGGCGAACATGCGTGAGGTGATAAGGCAGATAGCACAAATCGGCGGCTTCAACATTATCATCACGGGAGATGTTGGTGGAACCGTTTATATGGAACTGCGTGATGTTCCGTGGGATCAGGCGCTTTCCATTGTGCTTGCTGAGAATGGTCTGGGAGCGTTTGTTGAGGGCAATGTCGTCAAGATTTCATCGCTTACAAACATAAGCAAAAGGCGCAGAGAGGCGTCTGACACGGCTCAACTTGTTGAGAAAACGGAAAAACTCGTGTCCGAGCAGTTTTTTATGAACTACGCAAGCGCGCGCGACATAGCGGCGGGCGTGAAACCGCTTCTAACAAAACGGGGCAGGATTTCGGTTGATGAAAGAACCAACTGCCTTACCATTCTTGAAACGCGGCTCAACATTGCGCGGGTGGGTAAAATTATAAAGTCACTGGACAAGCCCACGCCGAAAATACTTATTGAGTCAAGAATCGTGCAGGCGGGTACAGATTTTTCAAGGGAGCTCGGAATTCAATGGGGCGCGCATTATACAAGCAGGAACACCGGCGCGCGGTTTCCGTCAAGCATACGGGTCGGCGGAACGCGGATAGACACCGCTTTCGGCAACGTCGGGGATGGGTTTATTGTTGATATGCCCGCCGCTATCGGCACGGGCAGCGGAGGGGCGCTCGGGGTTGTTCTCGGAAATCTCGCGGGCACTTTTGACCTTGATGTGCGCCTCTCCGCGCTTGAAGACAGAGGCAAGGTGAAAATTCTTTCCTCTCCCAAAATCATTACCGTTGACAATTCGGTGGCGAGAATAGAGCAGGGAATCTCAATTCCGTTTTCAACCGTGTCGGACCAGGGCACTAAAACCGAATTCACGGACGCCACTTTAAGCCTTGAGGTTAAGCCGAAAATCACAAACGACGGCAATATATTTATGGATATTTACATTACAGACAACTCTCCGGACGCGACTTTCGCGGTTGGCTCGCAACCCTCAATCAGGCGAAACGAGGCGAAAACCAGAGTTCTTGCCGCAGACGGCGAAACGGTGGTGCTTGGCGGAATAGTCACCACAACCACAAGCAACAGCAATTCCAGAGTGCCTATTTTGTCCTCAATTCCGTTTCTCGGCGCTGTGTTCAGGAGCTCAAAAAAGCAAACGGTGGAAAGAGAACTCATTCTCTTTATCACTCCGCGGATAGTGAATTAGGGGTTAGAGTCAGTCTTTTTCCGAAGATGGAAGAAATCGTGTTATGAGCGCCACGGCAAGCGCGATGAAGCCGACTGCGGCGAGGATTTTGAAGTAAAGCCCCCAGTTTATTGAGGTGTTCAGAGAGATGCCAAATCCCACCACGAGCAGAATAAAGGCAACTACGGCGATTCCCCCCGGAATGTTTGTTTTAAGCATCAAAACCCCTGTAGCGCAAGACAGCGCTTGTTCGCCCGATTGTATACAAACAGGTGTTTTTTTCAAGAGGTGGAAAACCCGTTTATTCCATATACAATGTTCTCCGATGCGCATCTTTTCAAATTCAGGGGCGCTTGCAACTTTCCTGAATTCCATACCTTTTCCGCGCCGGATAAGAAATTGCTGATGAAACACTCCACACGCCGTAACAAGCGTGGCAGTGGGCGCCCGCCCGCGCGCAAAGCGAAAACCGCAGCGAAAAAAACCACGCAGATTCCGGAAACATTTCTTGCCAAAGCAGTCGCGGGACCCGAAGGCGATATGGTTCTTGTTCCCAGAGGCGAGGACTTTCAACACGCCCTTGTCTCCGGGAAATCGCACGGCGCGCCGAAACTCAGAAACGGCTATCTCGCGATAGTCAAGTATGAGGGCACCCGCTCAAACGGCAGCAAAAATGCGGTTCCCGTGGCAAGCGTGGAAAAAATAATTGGACGGGCGGGCGAGTATGAGACCGAGAAAAAGGCGATTGAATACAAATATTCCCTTCCCGGCAAGTTTCCCGAAATGGTTTTGAATGACGCCCGGGACTTGAGCGGACGGCATCCGTCTGATTCGGCGGACGGCAGGGTTGACCTCAGAAAGAAAACAATTTTCACGATAGACGGGGATGACGCCAAAGACTACGATGACGCGGTTGGCGTCGAGAAAAGGGGGTTGGGATTCACTTTGTGGGTTTGCATCGCGGATGTTTCGCACTATGTCAAAGAGGGAAGCGCTCTTGACAAAGAGGCGCTCAAACGCGGCACAAGCGTCTATCTTGACAACCGCGTCATACCGATGCTTCCCGAAGCCCTTTCAAACGATCTGTGCAGTCTTGTTCCGAACAAAGACCGGCTTACAAAAACTGTTGAAATGGAGTTTTCGCGCGACGGCGCTCTTGAGAACTTCCACATTTACAACAGCATCATACAAAGCGCGGCGCGCCTTACCTATTCCCAAGTGACTGCTTTTCTTGAAGACGGCAAGAGTGAGAAACTGTCCCCGGAAATCAAAGAAAGTTTGAAGATGATGGAAGATCTTTACGGCAAAATGAAAAAACGCAGCCTTGAGGGCGGCGAGCTTGATTTTGACCTGCCCGAGCCCGAACTCATAAGGAATTCGCTCGGTGTGGTTGAGGACGTGCGAAACGCCCAGCGCGGGGTGGCCAACATGATTATTGAGCAGTTTATGATATCTGCGAACAGGGCTGTTGGCTCGCGGCTTTGCGATGGCGAAGGGTGCGGGGTTTACAGAATCCATGAGCCGCCGACGCCTGATTCGCTTTTGGACCTTTCCACGGAACTTGGAAAACTGGGCTACAAAACAAACATTGAGCGGCGCTCGGCGGGCAAAGCAATTCAGAAATTGCTCAACGATTTCAAGGGCAAAAAACAGGAAGGCGCGGTGAAAATGATGGTGCTTAAATCGCTTCAAAGGGCGGTCTATTCAACGCGCGAAGTGGGGCATTTCGGGCTCGGAATTGAAAGGTATTCGCATTTCACCTCGCCCATCAGGCGCTATCCCGACATCATCGCGCACAGAATGGTTGATCGTCTCAGCAACGGGCGTAGCGGATATGTGCGCGACTCACTTGACGGTTTGTGCGAGAGGGCTTCGGTGTTAGAGAGGAAAGCCGAAAAGGCCGAGCGGGAAACCATCGGACTTGAAACCGCAAACTTTATGAAAACCCTCACGGGCAGAAAATTCACCGGCAAAGTAATCAGCATTCTGCCGTTTGGAATGTTTGTTGAACTGAAAGAGATTTGCTCCGAGGGTTTTGTCCCGCGCGAAAGAATGAAACGCGGCGGACGCAGAAAGTGGTTCAACCTCGGAGATGAACTGAACTTGCGCGTGGTCGGCGCGGATTTGGAAAAAAGAAGAACAATTATGGAGACTGTTTAAGATACGGAGGGAAGGGGATTCGAACCCCTGAGAGCCGTAAAACCCTACTGGTTTTCGAGACCAGCGCCTTCGTCCGCTCGGCCATCCCTCCGGCGGTTAAGTTACACACGGCGGACGCAGCGGGCAAATTGCCGTTAGTCTGCTGTTTGTAGAATGGACGAAAGCGAAAAAAACAAATCAATCGCCATGCCGGAACCGGATGAGGTTTTTCCCGAAGCCGTTATCGCCGGAGAAAAAACCTTTATGAGCCCCGATGCCGTAGCGTCATATTTTCTGCCCGGCGGAATGGTGGAAAAGACTTTCGGCGAGGGGTATGAATTTAGAAAACAACAGCAGTCACTTGTGCGTGAGATCACATCGGCTTTCAACGGCGACTCTTTTTCACTTCTTGAAGCGCCAACGGGCATCGGCAAAACGCTTTCATACCTTTTGCCCGCCGCGAAATGGGCTCTTTTGAACGGTGAGAAAGTTATTATTTCCACAAACACAATCAACCTTCAAGACCAGATTATCAGCAAAGACATTCCGCTTTTGAGCAAGGTTCTGGGGAAAAAAGTGGAGTTTGCTTTGGCAAAGGGAATGAGAAACTATCTGTGCCTTCTACGCTCGGACGAGGTGAAAGGCGAGTTGCCGCTTCCGGACCCCGATGCGGGCGATGGCACAGATGAGGCGCGCGCCATTCTTGATTGGGCGGACAAAACCGAAGACGGTTCCGTTTTTGACATGGGCTTTGCGCCGTCTGAGCAACAGTGGGACAGGTTCGCAGCCGAAAGCGAAAGTTGTGTGAGAAGGGATTGTCCGTATTACAACGAATGTTTCTTTTTCAAGGCGCGTAGAAAAATCGCGAAGGCGGATTTGATAGTTGTCAACCACCATCTTCTTTTTTCGGACATCTCAATAAAACACTCCGCCGGCAGGGACGACGCGGGCGTTCTTCCGGCAGTCGGCAGGGTTGTGATAGACGAGGCGCACAACGTTGCCGCTTCGGCGACCGTGCATTTCACATTAAAAACCTCAAACTTCGGGGTTACAAAAACCCTGAACCGCCTGAAGCGCGTGGTGGCGCGAGCGGGGCGTTTGGCGAAAAAGAACATTCGTGTGGCGGACACGCGGAGCCGGGTTATGGAAATTCTTTCTGCGGCGGAAAAGGTTTTTCCGCCGAGAATCAAGAAAACCGAAACCGCTTCCAAACGCTTTTTTGAATCGCTTCACGATTCCTTTGAAAAAAGTCCGGTGGACGGCTCATACGGTTTCAGTGTCCGTGTTATGGACGATGACATTGAAAGCGGCGGGCGATGGGGCAAATCCGCTTCGCTGTGTCCGCAAATAAGTGAAAGCATGGCGGAGTTGTCGGGCGAGGTGAGAAAAGCGCTTGTGGTTCTTGACGAATCGGGCGGCGATGAAACGGTCGGCATCACCGCGGAACTCAAAGCCATTTTCGCGGGGCTTACCCGCCACTCGGATGTGATAAACAGTTTTGCCTCCGGCGACCGTGCACAAACGGGTTTTGTGAAAAGTGTTGAGGCGGGCGGAAGAAACCGCCGGAAGTTCGCTTCGGTTTCCATATCGCCGATTGACATTGCCCCGTATCTGAAAGAGCGGCTTTACGACAGGTGCAAAACCCTGATTTTGACATCGGCGACACTACGGGAGAAAGACAGTTTTGAGTTTCAAAAAAACTCTCTGGGGCTTTGGGGAAATGAAAAATTAACTGAGCTTGCCGTTCCTTCGCCTTTTGACCACAAGAGGCAAGCACTTCTCGCGCTGCCCAATGATTTGCCCGCCCCCGAAGCGACGGGCGCTTATTATAAGAGTCTTGCCCGGGCGGTTTGCGACTGCGTCAGGGCTTCGCGCGGCGGAGCGCTTGTTCTTTTCACTTCATACCGGCTTCTCAAAGAGGTGAGCATGGCTCTTACTCCCGAACTGGAAGGGAACGGCATCAGGGTTTTGACGCAGGGAGATATGCCGCGGGAGAAGCTGCTTGCAGAGTTCAAAGCGGACGGAAATGCCGCACTTTTCGGCACGGACAGTTTTCGGGAAGGCATTGACATCGCCGGAGACGCTTTGCGGCTTGTGGTAATCACGGGGTTGCCGTTCAATGTGCCCACCGAACCGGTTTTTCAAGCACGAATGGAGGCGATAAAACAGTCCGGAAAAGACGCTTTCAGGCATTACGCCGTCCCGGTGGCGGTGATTAACTTCCGTCAGGCGTTCGGGCGGCTCATACGCACAGCGACCGACAGGGGCGCGGTTGCCGTTCTTGACAGCCACATAACGAGAAAACCTTACGGCCGCCGTTTTATTGATTCAATCCCCCGATGCGGGACGCTGGAAGGGCCTTTTGAAACGGTCGCGAGCGAGCTCAAAAAGTTTTTTGATTCCATCCGTGTCTAATTCCCGCGTATTTCTTGACAACCCCCTTGTTCCCTGATAAAAATAGCGGTCTGCTTTATTGAAGGCGGATGCGGAAAAATAATGCCGAGTGTAAATCAGCTTGTAAGAAAGGGGCGGAAACGTGCTGTCGCGAAAACCAGTTCGCCCGCTTTGCAGAACAACCCGCAGAAAAGGGGCGTATGTGTGAGGGTTTACACCACCACGCCGAAGAAGCCGAATTCCGCGATGAGAAAGGTCTCGAGAGTACGTCTCACAAACGGGATTGAGGTAACCGCCTACATTCCGGGAGAGGGGCATTCCTTGCAGGAGCACTCGGTTGTTCTCGTCAGAGGCGGCAGAGTGAAAGACCTTCCGGGCGTGAGATACCATATAGTAAGGGGTTCTCTCGACACAACGGGTGTTGAAAACAGACGCAGAGGGCGTTCAAAATACGGTAGCAAAAAACCGAAATAGGGAAAGGGGAATGGTCAGAAAGAGTTCATCAGCAAAAATCAGAATTGAGCCCGACCCGCGCTTCGGAGATGTTTTTGTCGCGAAGTTTATCAATTCACTTATGCTGGACGGCAAAAAAAGCAGGGCGGAGCAGATTTTTTACGGTGCTCTTGATTTGCTTTCCGAAAAAGCGAACACAAAAGAGCCGATAAAGGTTTTCTTCTCGGCCATGGAAAACATCAAGCCGTCTCTTGAGGTCAGGTCAAGACGGGTCGGCGGAGCCACCTATCAGGTTCCGATTGAAGTCAAACCCGTTCGCAGAAACTATTTGGCAATCCGCTGGCTGCTTGACGCTACGCGCAAGAGAACCGAGCACGGCGTGAGCGAAAAACTTGCTTTGGAAATTCTGGACGCCTCGCAAAATCGGGGAACCGCGATTAAAAAAAGGGAAGACACCCACAAAATGGCGGAAGCCAACAGAGCTTTTGCCCATTACAGATGGTAATTACGGGGGCGAAGAATGGCGGAAGAAATCAAAGTCCCCACGGACAAGGTGCGCAATATAGGGATTATCGCCCATATTGACGCCGGCAAAACCACAACCACCGAACGCATTCTTTTCTATACGGGATTGACGTACAAAATTGGCGAGGTTCACGAAGGAACCGCCACTATGGACTGGATGGAGCAGGAGAAGGAGCGCGGAATAACAATCACTTCGGCGACCACCACCTGTTTCTGGGACGACAACAGAATCAACATCGTTGACACCCCCGGGCACGTTGACTTCACCATTGAGGTTGAGCGCTCGCTCAAAGTGCTTGACGGCGCGGTTGTTGTGTTTGACTGCGTTGGCGGCGTTGAGCCGCAGACTGAAACAGTCTGGAGGCAGGCGGACCGTTACGGGGTTCCGAGAATCTGTTTCGTAAACAAAATGGATAGAATTGGCGCGGATTTCTTCAAGGTTGTTAAACAGGTTGAAGAGCGTCTCAATGCGCGCCCCGTCTATATGCATCTCCCGTGGTTTGAAGGCGAGGAGTTCAAGGGCATCGTAGACCTTGTCTCCTGCAAACTCGCGGTTTGGGACGGCGAATCTCTGGGTGCCGAGTTTGAGTTGCAAGATATTCCCGAAGACTACCGGGAGCAGTTCACAACCGGACGCAAGCAGTTGCTTGAAGCGCTGGCCGATTTTGACGACTCAATAATGGAGGCGTATCTCAGCGATGAAGAAGTGGACATGGCTGTGGTTAAAAAGGTTATAAGAGAACAAACCATCGCGCTTACAATCATTCCGGTTTTTTGCGGTTCCGCTTTCAAAAACAAAGGGGTTCAGCTTCTGCTTGACGCCGTTGTTGACTATCTTCCGTCTCCGGTTGACCTTCCCCCGATTGCCGGCACAAAAGAAGATGGCTCCGAAGACTCAAGGGTTGCCGATCCGGACGCGCCTTTTTCAGGGCTCGCTTTCAAGATTATGAACGACCCGTTTGTCGGGCAGCTTACATATATAAGGGTCTATTCCGGAAAACTTCTTTCCGGCAGCACCGTGTTGAATTCCACAAAGGATAAGAAAGAAAAAATCGGGCGTCTGGTGAGAATGCACGCCAACAAAAGAGAGGAAATTAAAGAGATAGAAGCGGGGGGGATTGTTGCCGCCGTGGGGTTGAAAACCTCGTTAACAGGCGACACTCTTTGCGACCCGGGCAAACCCATTGTTCTTGAAAGTTTGAACATATCCGACCCGGTTATATCAATTGCGATTGAGCCCAAGTCCAAGCCTGATCAGGAGAAACTCGGAATTTCCCTCTCCCGTCTTGCGCTTGAAGACCCGTCTTTCAGAGTTAAAAGCGATGAGGAAACGGGACAGACCGTTATATCGGGAATGGGGGAGCTTCACCTTGAGGTCATTGTTGACCGGCTTTACAGGGAGTTCAACGTGGATGCGAGCGTGGGCAAACCTCAGGTCGCTTACAGGGAAACCATTCTGGGATCATCGGATGTTGAAGCTAAGTTCATAAGGCAGACGGGCGGCCGCGGGCAATACGGACATGTAAAAATCAAAGTGGACCCGCTTGAAAGGGGCGAGGGCTTTGAGTTTATTGACCAAGTCAGGGGCGGGAATATACCCAAAGAGTATATTCCCGCCGTGGAGAAGGGTATCAAGGAAGTCATGGAAACCGGCG
>NZ_CDWCUL010000013.1:0-178586 GCF_977828045.1 Candidatus Mycalebacterium sp.
ACCGTGCCGGGTGGCTTACGGTTCAAAAAAGGGCGGAAATTCTTGATCGGACGGCTTCCATCATCTCCCGGCGCGAAGACGAGTTGGTAAAACAGGCGATGAGCGAGGGCGGAAAACCGTATAACGATTCAAAGGTGGAAATTTACAGGGCCTCTGACAGTGCGAAAATCGCCGCCGAAACAATTCGCTCTGAAGCCGGGCACGTCATTCCAATGGGCGGCGATCTTTACAGCGCGAACAGGGCGGCATTTACGCAAAAAGAACCCATAGGAGTTGTTGTTGCGGTCAGCGCTTTCAACCATCCGCTCAACCTTCTTGTCCATCAGGTTGGCGCGGCAATTGCCGCCGGATGTCCCGTTATTGTGAAACCCGCTCCGGATACGCCGCTTTCCTGTATCTCTTTCAAAAACATACTTGTTGAAGCGGGGCTTCCCCCGGACTGGTGTCAGGTTGTTTTGACAGACTCAAACGAAACAGCGCAGATGCTTGTAACCGATGACAGGGTGGCATTTTTTAGTTTCATCGGAAGCGCGCGCGTTGGCTGGGATTTGCGTTCCAAACTTGCTCCCGGGACCCGTTGCGTGCTTGAACACGGCGGTGTCGCGCCCGCGCTTATCTATCCGGACGCCGATATGGAGAGCGCGGCGGCTCTGCTTGCCAAAGGCGGTTTTTATCATGCGGGGCAGGTATGCGTTTCCACTCAGCGGATATACGTGCAAAAGGAAGACGGGCGGCGGTTTGTTTCGCTTTTTCAAAAAGAGGCGCAAAGTCTTAAAGTGGGAGACCCCGCGCTTAAATCAACGCAGGTGGGTCCGCTAATTCGTCCGTCCGAGGTTGAGCGCGTTCACAAGTGGGTTGCCGAAGCAATTCAATCGGGCGCCGAACTTGTTTGCGGCGGGAACCCCGTGTTTGGCACATGTTATGAGCCGACTGTTCTGCTCAATCCTTCGGACGAGTCTTTGGTCAGCAGAAAGGAAATTTTCGGTCCGGTCGTGTGCATTTATGAGGTTGACGATATGGAGGACGCCATAGCGCGCGCTAACGGGCTTGATGTGGCTTTTCAGTCTTCGGTGTTTACAAGCGACATTGATACTGCGCTCGCGGCGGCGAAAAAACTGAACGCTTCGGGTGTTATGGTGAACGATCATACGGCTTTCCGCATAGACGGAATGCCTTTTGCGGGGCTTAAAAAATCCGGGCTTGGAATAGGGGGCATTCCGCACACAATAAGGGATATGAGCGTGGAAAAAATGGTGGTTTTGCGCTCGGACGGGATTTAATTCGCGGGCTGCTGAACGGTGCAGATTGTTTCAGCATGCTGTTCCGCAAGAGTGGCGATTTCCGGATGCGGTTTGTTGTCAGATGTTTTTTTCAATTCCGAACACGCGGACTTGCGGTCTCCAACTTTCGCTAACGCGAGCGCGAGGTTGAGGCGCGCCTCGTTGTATCCCGGAGTAATTCGCAACGCCGCCTGAAACTGTTTTATTGCTTCGGAGTGCCTTGAAAGACCGGACAGCAGTTTGCCGTATTCGTTTCTTGAATAGATGTTTGACGGCTCAAGCCTTATTGATTTGGCAAAAAACAGCTCGGCCGAAGCGGTGTCGTCTTTGAGCATATGCGCTTTGGCGATGTTGACAAGCGCGGCGTAGCGAAGCGGGTAGGTAAGGTCGTGTGCGGCGACTTTGCAGTGTTTAATTGCGTCATCGGGGTTGTTCATTTTGAGATACAGCCCGCACAGGTTGTATCTGGCTTTTGTGTAATCGCTTTTGATTTCAAGCGCTTTTTTGTAACTCCTCTCGGCGGCACGCAGGTCTTTGAGACCGAAATAGGCAATGCCCTTGATAAGATGTGCTTCGGGGTCGCCTTCCATCCGTTTTCCGCCCGCGTTTATCTCTTTTATCGCTCCAATAAAATCTCCGCCCCGCGCGTATGAGACGGCAAGCATTTTGTGGCTTCGCAGTTTGTTTGCGGATTTTTCCGTTCCGGCACACGCCGAAAAAATAAGCGTGGGAACGAGCAAGGTTAGAAAAATACCCAAACATTTTGTAGGACTTAAATTCATGAAAACGGACGGTTGTTCAGACCCTCGACATTTCTGCAAATCTGCTGAGACGTTCTTCAAATTGTTTTCTGTTCAGTTTTTTTATGCTTTCGGTTCCCAGTTTTTCCACCGTGAATGAAGCCAGAACGGAGCCGTGAATGACCGCTTGTTTCAAGTGTTCGTATCTGTCCGCGCCATTTTCGCTCAAATATCCCATAAATCCTCCGGCAAATGTGTCCCCGGCTCCGGTCGGGTCAACGGCGCGCTCCACCGGATACGCGGGCGAGCAGAAAACCTCTTTGCCCGAAAACATTATGCAACCGAATTCCCCTCTTTTTATCACAACGGTTTCGGGTCCCATTTTTTTTATGGCGCGCGCGGCGGCGATCACGGAATTTTCTCCGCTCAAAGCCAGCGCCTCGGAGTTGTTTATGATGAGAATGTTCACCATTTTTAGCGTTTTTTTCAGGTCGGACAAACTGTTTTCTATCCAAAAATTCATCGTATCGCACGCGACAACACGCGGTGATTTAATCTGTTTGAGCGTTTCCATCTGCGTTACGGGATCCATGTTGGCGAGAAAGATGAATTCCGCATTTCTGAGTTTGTCGGGAAGGTTCGGTTTGAAGTTTTCGAACACGTTCAGGTGGACGGAAAGTGTTTCGGGGTCTCCGAGTTTTTCATCATACCTGCCTTCCCAGCGGAAGGTTTTTCCGTTCGCCTTCTCAAGCCCCATTGTGTCAATTCCCGCTTTGCGCAGCAGTTCGGAGTGCGGAGCGGGAAAATCTTTGCCGATGACCGCCGAGATGCCGACTTTTGTGAACAGAGACGCGCCGAGGCACGAATACACCGCCGAACCACCGAGAATTTCATTTCCGCCGTCAATCGGGGTTTGTATGGAGTCGAGCGCGACCGTTCCGACTATCACAAGTTTGCTCATTTAAGAAACCTCTCTATTATTATTCCGAGCCGTTTTTTCGTTTCTTCACTTATCATTTCGGGGTGCGTTATAATAGTGTTTTCAAGAGCGCTTGCGCAATGGCAGTTTTGCTCATCCCCGATTGTTTCCAAAGATTTTCTAATTATTTGTTTTGCGGTTTCAACGTTGTTTGTGAGCGTTTGAATCACATCCTCCACGGTTACGGCGTCATGCCCAGGGTGCCAGCAGTCATAGTCCGTTGACATCGCGAGCGTGGCGTAGCAAATCTCCGCCTCCCGCGCGAGTTTGGCTTCGGGCATGTTCGTCATTCCTATAACATCAACTCCCCACTGCCGGTAAAGATTGCTTTCAGCCCGCGACGAGAACTGCGGGCCTTCCATGCAAATGTATGTTGCGCCTTCGTGCGCGGTCGCGCCGGACTGCCGGGCGGCTTTGTACAGAACGGCGGAAAGTTCGGCGCAAACCGGATCCGCCATTGACACATGCGCCGCTATGCCGCCTTCAAAAAAAGTGCTTGGTCTCTTTTTTGTGTGGTCTATGAACTGCGACGGGATAACCACATCGCCGGGACTTATTTCCTCTCTCATGCTGCCCACGGCGCTGACAGAAATTATGCGCTCCGCGCCGAGGCTTTTCAGCGCGTAGATATTCGCCCTGTAGTTTATTTCGGATGGAAGAATTGTGTGCCCGATTCCATGGCGCGGCAGAAAAAGAGCCCTTGTGTCGCCGATTGTTCCCGCTATCACCGGCGCGGACGGCTCGCCCCACGGGGTTTTGACTTTGAACGGCTCAGGGTTTTCAAACCCGCTCATTTCATAAAGCCCGCTTCCTCCGATGATGCCGACAGTCTTCATATTCACGTCCATATTCACGTATCTTCACGCTTTTTCAAAGCCACAATAAATCTGATTTCGTTGCTTGCCGGAAGTGCAAATTCCTCCGCGGCGTGGAACACGGAGCCCTGTGGAATCAGCCGTTTTTCCTCCTCCCATTCCCGTGCGCCGTTTTTTCCTTTCATAATCAACACAATGCCTCCCTCTTTTACAAGAGGCAGAGCCGTGCGCGCCACTTCGGGCGATTTCGCCACCGCGCGGGCGAGCGCGACATCAAAGCCGCCGCCGATTTTGCTGTTTTCCTTTCCGGCTCTCGCCTTTACCGCGTGCGTATTTTCCAGTTCCAATTCCCTTATGACCTCTTTCATGAAGAAAACCCTTTTTTCGCGCGAGTCCGCAAGAACAAGGCTGATTGAGGGGCGGCATATTTTAACGGGAATTCCCGGAAACCCCGCGCCCGCGCCGATGTCGAGCACGGACGCGCCGGGCTCAATATGACGCAACACCGTAAGCGAGTCAATAAAATGCGAAACCGCAATGGTTTCGGGGTCGGTTATTGATGTAAGGTTGATTTTAGAAGCCCATTTTATGAGCAAATCCGAGTAGGTTTCAAACTTTTTAACCATTTCGGGCTCAATTTCCAACCCCAGTTGCGCGCCGCCACGTTTGAGTATTTTCTGTAATTTCATTCTTGAACGCTTATTGACATCGGGTGCCTTACGATGATGTTGGGTTTGCTCCTGTACATTGATGCTCTGCCGACAATCCGGACCGTTTTGCCCGTGTAGTGCGCGCGCGGGTCAATTCCGAAATGGCTGAAATTTGCCGCCGAGCCGCCGAAGATTACAATTTCAATTCCGCCGTCGGTTTTGAGTATGATTGTCCCGCTTCTTTTGCGTGCCGAGTCCGTAATTTCCGCCCTTATGACGATTCTTTTGCCCTCCATGTGTGCCACTTTGCTTTGTGCGACAACAAACCTTTCGTTGCTTCGGAGTTGCTTGAAATTCCCGTCTCCGCTCCAAATGCCTTCGCGGTTTCGCATGGCGGTTTTTTGCGCGTTCAGCAGTTCTTCCATCAAAACGGGGTCTTGTTGGCCTATTTGAATTACGGTCGCGAGCCCGGCTTCCACGATTTTTCTGTTCACATTTACGCCATCGGAAAAAACAAACGCCAACAGCCGTCCATACCTGTCATACCGCTCCGCGCCGAAGCGCGCCCGCACGGTTTTGTTTTTGAGGAGTTTTGAAAGTAACTCCGTCGCCTCTTTTGCGAACGGGTCGCCCGGAGAGTCGTGCCTCATAATTTCAGGGCAGTCTATTCCTTCAAGCCGTACCGGGTGGCTGTGTCCGGGTTTATACAAAATGCGTATTGTGTCGCCGTCAACAATTCGCTCCACCGGAAAGATTTCCCCCTTTTGCGCCTCAGGGGAGAAGCGGGAAGGCAGGTCCGCGTAGCCCGCAAGCACGACCAGTGCGATAAGGAGAAAAAGCCATTTTACCGATTTTGAATTTCTCAAGCTTCGCTCTTCCCGGCGGTTGCCCGCTCAAAAATCTGAAACACCGCAAAGCCCGCGAACACAACCAACCCCGCGAGCACATACATAGTCCGCAACCCCGCGCGTTCCGCCACAATTCCGAGCGGAAACGCGGCGTAGTTAATTCCCAGACTGAAAGACGAATTAAAAGCCCCCATAGCTTTTGCCGTTCCATTTTGTGTTTTCTCCCTGACCATGGCGCCCAGCGTGGGGAACATCAGTCCGTACCCCGCGCTGAAAAGAAAGCACAGTAGAACGATTTGCAGTTCGCTGCGCGCTTGCGAAAGAAGAACAAGCGCGGCGGCTGCGAGAAACATTGCCGGAGATGCGACCGTTTTTCTGCCAATTCTGTCGGCGAATTTTGAAAAGAAAATCCGCACGGAAATTATTGTCAGTGCGTATGTCAGAAAAAAGCGTGATGCCTCAAAGCCGTTCTCACGCGCGAACACGGCGAAGAAATTGAGCATGCTTCCCAGCCCCGCCGCCATCGCGAGGTTGGTGAGGAAAATAATTCCGTATTTTTTTTCGGCGAACAGTTTGAAAAACTCCCCGAATGATTTTTTGCCCTCCTGCGGGGCGAAGTTGTTTTCCCGTACAAAAAACGCGGTTGCGAACGCCGCGAGACTGAAAAATGAGGCGTAAACAAAAAGCCCGTCGCTGCCGAGTGTATTCATTATCCATTCACCCACGGTGGGACCCGCGGCGTATGAAAGCATCGTAACGCCGCCGAAAACCCCCAGTCTTTCAGACAGGCGGTTTGTCTCGGCGATGTCCGAAACCATTGTGAGTGCGGCGGTGTAAAATGAGGCGAAAGCCGCGCCCTGAATCAGACGCAGGGCGAAAATTGAGTATCCAATTTCTTCCACAAAAACGAAACAGACCGAAGCTACGGTCATCGCCAGCGCGCCCGCGGTCATAAAAATTTTGCGCCCGTGGCGGTCGGCGAGAGTTGAAATTAAGGGCAGGCACAGTAGCGAGGTTACGCCGAAACTGCCCATCACATATCCTATTTGCGCCTCGTCTCCCCCGAGCCCGCGTATGAAAACCGGGAGCAGAAAAAATGAGGAAAAATTGCAGAACAGAAAAAAGCCGGAAACTGTTATCAAAATAAAATTCATGGCGGTCGACGGCTTTCCCTTTTGGTGAATCGTTTAAGAGTTTACGGATTTTTGCCGTCGTAGAAAGCGGCGGAGTTTTAACATTGTTAATTTGTGTTATTATTGTCGCGCTTGAGAGCCGTTAGCTCAGCTGGCAGAGCAACTGCCTTTTAAGCAGTGGGTCGCAGGTTCGAATCCTGCACGGCTCATTTCAAGTCCAGTCCCCGTCGTCTAGCCTGGCCCAGGACACTGCCCTTTCACGGCGGCAACAGGGGTTCGAATCCCCTCGGGGACGGTAAATCCGTTTCAAGAATTCTTCTCACAGCTCCGGGAATGTCTTTTTCAATAAAGTCCGCTTTTGTGCCGGCTGCTGTTCCGTGGCTCAGGCGGATTGTTGAAAATCCGCTTCGCGCTCCGGCAATGACATCTTTTTCAGAATCCCCCACCATCCATGACGCTTCGGGGTCTATGCCGTGTTTGCGAACTATTTTTTCAATCATTCCCGTTCCGGGCTTTCTGCACGGGCACGGCACATTATACGGCGCGACCGTTCCGTCCGGATTATGGGGGCAATAGTGAATGCCCGAAAACCGCACCCCGCGTTTTCTGAAAAAATCATCCATCTCCGTGTGGACTTCCTTTACATCGTTCTCACTCATAAAACCTTTGGCAACCCGTCCCTGATTTGTAACTATAAAAAGCAGGTATCCGGCGTTCTGAATCCTAAGCAGAGATTCTGTGTAGCCGCGCGGAATGCGGTAGTCGCCCACCCTGTGTATGTATCTGTCGCCCGCGGGCATTAAAACCGTTTTGTCTCTGTCAAACAGAACACATTTTGCGCCGCGCGCGCCTTTTTTAGAACGCATGTTTCAATATTATCCAGATTATTTTTGCGCCCGCTTTGACAGTTCCCGAAAATGTGCCGCTTATTTTTGAGACGCCTATTCGTTCCCTGTAACGCACGGGAACTTCAACGCACCGGAGCTTTTTTTTGACCGCTTTGATTTGCATCTCAACCGTCCAACCGTAACCCTCGTCGCGCATTTTGAGGGATTCCAGAGACGAAAACCTTATCGCCCGGAAGGGTCCCAAATCGGTAAATTTCACGCCGAATAGCGCGCTCAAGATAAATCCCGCGACTCTGTTTCCGACAACCGTGTGCGGCGGCAGGGCGCCTTTTGTCCGCTCGCCGGTGATTCTGGAGCCGACCACAAAATCCGCTTCGCCGCGAAGAATGGGTTCAACCACCATCGGGATTTCCTCAGGATAGTCCGAGTGGTCGGCGTCAAGGAAAACCACAATGTCGGGACGGTTTTGCAAGTCGCGCGATATGTGTTTGATGCCCGCAAGGCACGCCTTGCCGTAGCCGCGAACGGGTTCGTCAATGACTGTCGCGCCCGCAGCGCGGGCTTTGTCGGCGGTTGAATCGGTTGAGCCGTTGTTGACCACGACCGTTTCTCTAACCATGCCTGACGGGATTTCCCCGATAACCATCGCGACCGACCGCTCTTCGTTGAGAGCGGGAATTATGACCGACACTTTTTTCATATCTTTGCCCTAAACATCTTTGCCCTAAACAGTTTTTAACTCCGCTGACGGAAGAACGCATATGTAGCGCTCATCGGGTTTTTTGCCCCGGATTTTCTCAATCGCTTTGCAGTAGGTTTCAATCTGCTCCCGATATTTCTTTTCCTCAAAAGAGTCCGTGTATTTGTAGTCCACAAGAACTGTTTTGCCGTCCGCAGTTTCAATCAGAAGATCAATTCTTCCGTTGACCGTTTCGCCGCCGGCATTTTTTTCAACCGAGAAAATATACTCCCTGCGCAGTTCCGCCGCGCCGCGCGCCATTTCTCCAAGCGGCGACCGGAGCGCGTTTTTCGCGCATAGCGCGATGTTTTCTTTCAGGCTTTTCTGCGGCGCGAAAAACTCGTCCGTGACAAAATCCGCGGTTTCTTCAACCGAGTCGGGCGAAAAATCCCATATCTGGAAAAATCTGTGGATGATTTCCCCCTCTTCGGTTTTGGCGAGTTCACAAAATCTGTTCGCGACTTCCCTGTGCGCCGCGTCTTTTTTATAAAGCGGACGCAGGGTTTTTGCCGTAACCTTCGCGCCGCGCGCATCCGCCGGTTTTTCTTCGTCCGCAGTTTCCATTTCACGTGCGGGTTTTGTTCCGTGTTTACCTTTGAATCCGGGCATCGCGGTGAGCCCGTTTTCAATAATCCACGCGAGACTGCCTTTGACCGGCTTTTCACATCTCTGCGTGAACGCAATGTCGGCCGCTCTTGTCATCGTTACATACAGAATTCTTTTTTCCTCCTCGTCCACGCCCGCGTTCTTTATTTTTTCCCATTCGCCGACCCTGCAGTTTTCGTAACAAATCATAACGCCGCGTTCAGAACTTGCCACGACCCTGCCTCCGGTATTTGCGTGCCCGTAGTTTGTGTCCGCGAGAAACACAACACGGAATTCAAGTCCCTTTGCCGCGTGGCTTGTCATCAGTGTTACGCAGTTTTCCCGCTCAATGTCCGCTTCGGACTCACCCGGAAAATCTTTTTCAGAATCAAACCGCTCAAGCGCCTCGTTCAGCCCCGTTCCCTTTTCGGCGAGCCCGGCACATATTTCGGTGAATTTTATTATGTTGGCGCGAATTTGCCGTCCGCGGGGCAGGGCGAGCGCGCCCGCCGCGAGACCCAGTTCATACGCCGCAAACTGTGCCGCTTCAAACGGTGAGTAAAAATTGGTTTTTTCAATGACTGAAAGCAGATACCGCGCCGCGCCGCAATGCTCTCCTTTGCCATTTGACAAAATCCGTAAAGACTCCCCGCAATCCGCTTTCGTTTTGCGTTTTTCCGAAAAATACCGCGCGAGTCCCTCATCGGAAATTCCGAAAAACGGCGATCTTAAAACCGCCGCTTCGGCGATTTCATCAAGCGGATTTGCCATAAACCTCATCATTGAGACCATGTCTCTTATTTCCGGTTGCGCGAAAAATTGTGATACGCCGATTTTTTTGAACGGCAGTTCCGCCCCGCCCAATGCCCGCTCGTAGATGTCCATGTTTGTTTTTCTTCTGAATATCAGTGCGATATCAGAAAATGCGTAACCGTCTTTTTCGGTGAGTTCGCGTATTTTTTCCGCAATCACGGCGGCTTCGTTTTTACATTTTTCCCGCGCATTTCCGGATTTAACTTTAAACGCTTCAAACATTCCGCCGCTTTTCTCCGCGGCGGCTTCGGTGTTTTTGTAGCCGTCAAAAACGTTGCTGAAAAGTCCGTTTGTGAAATCCACAAGTTCCGGAGCGGTTCTGTAGTTTTTCAGCAGGGTGAATTTTTCAAAGTTCCGTGAGGAGAGTATTTCGTCAAACAGTTCCGGCTCCGCTCCCCTGAATCCGTAGATGGATTGCAAACGGTCTCCGACCACGATGAGTTTGGTTTTTTCTCCGCAGAGAAGTTTGATGATTTCATACTGCACGGAATCCGTGTCCTGAAATTCGTCCACCATAATCAGCCCGAATCTTTGGGCCCGGCGCAAAACTTCGGCGGAGCTTGTTCGGAGGATTTTCAGCGCGTTCGTGAGCAAGTCGTTGTATTCAAGCACGGAGTTTTTCATTTTGATTTGTTCATGGAGTTCCATCACTTCTTCGGCTACTGAAAGGTAAAAACCGGTCAATCGGTTGTTTATAAAGTCCGCAATGCCGGCGGCGGCTTCCGCGATGCGCTCCGCAGTCTGTTTTTCGTGTTTTACCGCCGTTTTCATTTTTAAAACGCTTTCCATGTGCTCAATAACTTCTTTGGCGACCAGGCAGTCATTCCGGTTGTTTCCGCTCAAATCATCGACAAGCGCTTTTGCTTTTCCAAAACGTTTTTCCGTGTGCTTAGAGGAAAAAGGCATGTTCTCCGGACAATCAAACGCTTCCCGCAACACCGTGCGCGGGTCGTTACCCGGAGCGCTCACAATGGGTGTTTTGAGAGGGCGCGGAAGATTTTTTTCCATCGCGTTGCGCACTATAAGACGCAGGTTTTCCATAACCACGTCCAGGTTGAACAGTTCATCTTCCAGCAGTTTGTTGAGCGCTTCGGACTTTTCCCCTTTTGTTGCGCGCAGATTCAAAATTGCTCCGAGAACGGCTTTTTTCAACGCCCCGTCCGAGTCAACTTTCTTTGAGATTTCAAACCCTGAAGTGAAATCGGTGTCAAAAAGGTTTTCTCTGAAAATCTCGGACGCGAGGCCATGAATTGTGCTGATCTGAGCGCGCGCAATATTTCTAAACGCGTCTTTTGTCAGGTTCCCTTTTTCGCCGAACTGTTTTATGTAGTTGTCCATTTCATGCGCTATCCGTGCGCGCAATTCAGCAGCCGCGTTTTCGGTGAATGTTATCGTCGCGACTGTGTCAATTTCCGAATCGCCCGATTCCAATTCGGCGAGAAACCGTGCCACAAGCAGCCGCGTTTTACCCGACCCGGCTCCGGCACACACCGCCACACGATTTGTGCGCGAGCGCAAAACCCGCATCTGTTCATCGTTAAGACCGAGAAGGGTTTCAATTCTTTTCACCGCTTATTCCCCCTCTTTGCGCGCCGCGCTTTCCTTGATTCTGCAAATATCCGAATATGAACAGAAATCGCACACGCCGCGCTCTTTTTTCAGAATTATCGGCTCTTCGCCGTGCGGAAAATTGTCCGGTTTGGAAACCGGAACCGCAGGAAAAAACCCACTCTTTATAAGTTTGATGCTGTCGCCCGCGAGGGCTGTCGCTGTTTTAAGAGTCTTACCCCCGTCCGCGTTTGTTTCAACGGACTCCGGTTTTTCCACCGAAAGGTAGGAGCCCCGGCCTGCGGTGGTTTTTAATTCCGAGGAAATTGCCGCAAGATAGAGAGGGATTTGCAGAGTTTTGCGGTCGCAGAATTTTTGCGGCAAAGACCTTTTTTTGTAATCAACCACATGCAGGGAACCGTCTTTGCCCTTATCCACTCTGTCAGCCCTTCCTCTTATTTTCGCTCCCTCAATTTCCATCTCAATTTCCCGCTCAAAAAATTCAGGCGTTAGCCCTCTCTCCATAATTCTGTGTTTTTCGCGGCTGATAAAACCCCCGACCAGAAACCGCACCCGCTCTTTTTGCAACTCCCACACCGCATCCGGTATTTTGCAGTGCCGTTTTTTTGTTTCTTCATCGTCAAGAAACACGCGAAGAGCCACATGGGTTTTTTCATCGTTTTCCCACACCCCGCCGTCCGAAGAGAAAATATGTTTGAGCGCGTCGTGATAAAGGGTTCCCGTGTCCATTGCGGACGGGATTTCCGCCTCTGTCTCTTTTTCGTTTATTTCAAGCGCCTTTGAGCAGAAAAACTGAAAAGGGCAACTGCCGAATTTTTCAATCTCGGTAACGCGCAGATGCTTCCACCAATCGTCTTCCGGCTTCGTGACAATCCCCTCAAACCGTCCGAACACTCCGTTTCCCATCAGCCGTTCTTTCTCGGCGACGGCTCCGCGCTCCGCTGTCTCCGTGAGAGCAAAAAGCGGGTCGTTTTCCTGAAGAAGTTTTTTAAGTTCGTCCGGAATTTTCCCCTCACTCTCAAACTCACGCGCCCGCGTGATTTCGGGACAATACGGATTTTCGCTTGCATCCGGTTCGCGCTCCTCAACCATATGGGTTTGCTTCAACTCCTTAATGAAGAGAGAAGGGGTGTTTTCATCACTTCCGCCTTCGACGTTGCGGGAAAAGGAGATGTTCAATTTCTGTTCCGCGCACGCGACCGCGCACTGCCATATTGAGCGCTCGTCGCTTAAAGACTCTGCGTTAGTCGGGAGCGCTTGTTCTCCGCAATGTTTGTTGACAGTCCGTTTTTCCGCATCGTTGAACACGCCGCTTTTTCTTTCCAGTTTGGGGAAAACCCCGTCCCGGCAGTCAAGAATGAACACAACCGGATACGAAGTTCCGCGCGCTTGAAATGCGTCCATAACGGGCACGTGAGCCCCGGCTCCGGGGGTTTTGTAGGAATATGCGCGGCTTTGGAGCAGTTCGGACAGAAAATCCGTGAAGTCATCGGGCGAGGTGAAATCTTCGTTCCATTTTTCCGACAGAAAAGCCGCTTCCCTGAGTAGTTTTCGCGCCTCTTCAACCGCGGGGACGCTCTCCGCGGTTTTATACGCGCCTGTCGCGTCCACAATTTCAGACAGGGTTCGCAGTATGGCGCTTGCTTTGAGCGGCTTGCCGCCGGTGATTTGAATCGGCACGAGCATTTTTTTGAGTTCTCTTCGCTTTCCATCTGTTTTTTTCGCGCCGAAAAAGAACCGTTGCAAAACGGGGTTTGCCTCAAAACGCTCAAATTCCCTTCCCTCCGGATTTTGCGCCGCGGCGAAGCAGTCTTTCAAAAAAGCCGATATGGATGACGCCGCGCCGACCCGGACCCTGGATTGAACGGTTACCGGAACGCCATTTCGTTCAAAAATCCCCGCTATGAGCGGTGCGCGCCGGGCCGTTTCACGCACAATCACGGCAAAATCGGAAACGTTCGCGCCACTGTCAATCATTTTTCTGATTTCCGCCGCCGCGTGGTGCGCCTCGTTTGTGAGAAAATCAAATGAACGGAGAAAAACGGCCGGTTTTTCTTCAAAACGTTTTTGTTCCAAATCTGCGGTTACTTTCAGGACTTCAATTCCGGAGTCTTCCGCTGCGGAGAGAATTTCAAGGTGCGCGGGCGTGAGCGCGTGAAACCCCGCCGCGATAATTCTGCGAAACTTTCCGTTGATGTCATCCGCTTTTTTTCCGCTTATCGCGGACGCGAGATCAATCAGTGCGGTTGTGTCATCCGTTACCGCGTTTTTTTTCATCCGCACTTCAAAATCGGTAAGCGCGGGCTCAAGCAGGGCAAGTTTGCGTCCGGCTTCTCTCGCGGTTCCTGATTTTTTGAGTATTTCAGCGGCGGACATTCCGCACTGTTTCAGGCTCGCGTCCAGCGCAAGCAGTTGAGAGGTCAGTTTTTTCCGCTTTGCCATGCCGCCGGGCAGGCGTTCCACGGATTTGCGCATTAAAATGATTCCGCCCGCCCGCGAAAGAACCTGTTTGCGCGCGACAATCCTGTGCCGCCGTGCCAAATTGCCGAAAGTGGTTATGAACGGAGCCGAATCGGTGTTCGCAAACGCTGTCCGAACCTGCCACACGGCGGGGGTATCCGGCAGAATGACCAGGTCTTTGCCCTCTCCCGGCTCAACTTTCAAGTCACGCAGAACGCCGCTCGCGAGTGGTCCCGTAAAAAAAACCGTTTCCATCAAACTCTCCGGTTTGGAGTATAGAACAGATGACAAACTATTGAAACTTGCCGTAAAGGGCGGGGCTTGTGGCGTCCCCGGAGGGATTTGAACCCCCGACCCCGGGATTAGGAATCCCGTGCTCTATCCAGCTGAGCTACGAGGACGTTCCAGTGGCGTACTTTAACTGTCCGTGCCCGTTTGTTCAAAAGCGCGACAAGTTTAGACGCTCCGCACTTGTGTTTTAGTCATACCTTATGTTAAAGTTAGACATACCTAAATTTTGGAGGGTTGATGTTCAACCAGACAACACAGGACTATCTGAAAACCATTTACGAACTGGCGGAGTGTTCAGGCAAGGTTACGACGAAAGCCATAGCGGAAAAACTGAGTGTTTCCCCTCCGTCCGTTACGGAGATGACAAGAAAGCTCGCCGCGAAAAAACTGCTTGTTTACAAGCCGTATCACGGCGTCAAACTCACCAAGGCGGGCGAGAGGGTTGCGCTTGAAATGATAAGACATCACCGGCTCATAGAGCTTTATCTTCAGGAAGACGCTCGGAATTCCGTGGGACAGGGTTCATGCGGAGGCGGAGAAGTGGGAACATTTTATCTCTGAAGACGTGAGAGGACAGAATGGATGCCAAACTCGGGTTTCCCAAGGTTGACCCGCACGGGGCGCAGATTCCCACCCGTGACGGCGTTCTTCCGATACGCAGAAAGTGCGAAACTCTGGACACTCTGCAAGCCGGAGACAAAGGGGTTGTGGCGGAAGTGAGCGACCACGATTCCGAACTGCTGGGATATTTCGGAAGCATAGACATTTTTCCCGGCAGTAGCATTGAGGTGAGGAGCATGGAGCCGTTTGACGGACCGATTACCATAAGCGTCAACGGGTGCAAGCGCGTTATTGGCAAAAACATAGCCGTTCACATTTCCATTACAGACATAGAGAAAAAACAGGCGGAGCCGAAGAGGGCTTTGGGAGGCAAACGATGAGATTTATGGTTTTGTTTTCCGCGCTTACGCTGTTTTTCGCGCCAGTTTCCTCAGCCTCCCATCACTCTGCGGACCAAGTGCACAACGGCTCTATAAATGTTGTTTCCACAACAAGCATTATCAATGACATTGTCAAAAATATTGGAGGCAAAAAGGTTTCCGCGACCGCGCTTATGGGTCCCGGCATTGATCCCCACCTTTACAGGGCAACCGCCGGAGACATCAAAACGCTCGCTCGCGCCGATGTCATTTTTCACCACGGGCTTCATCTTGAGGGAAAACTTTCCGATTTGATGAATGGAATGCGGGCAAGGGGCCTCAACACGGTTGCCGTTACCGATGACATTCCCAAATCCATGTTGATTTCTGCGGGCGTGCCGGGCAATTACGACCCCCATGTGTGGTTTGACCTGAATCTGTGGAGAATGTCGGTGCACGCAGTTGCCCGGACGCTTTCGGAAATAGACCCCGCGAACTCCGCTTTCTACTCGGTCAATTCGCGCGCCTACATCGCCACTCTCTCGGAGATTGATGATTATGCCAGGCGGAAAGTTTTAGCCGTCCCCGAAAATCACAGGTTCATAGTCACCTCGCACGATGCGTTCGCGTATTTCGGCAGGGCTTACGGTTTTGAGGTAACCGCGCTTCAAGGTGTCAGCACAGTTTCGGAAGCGGCGATTTCGGACATCCGCAGAGTGGTAGGCGTGATTGTGAACAACCGACTTCCCGCAATTTTTACCGAATCGTCGGTTTCACCGCGCTACATCAAGTCGGTCAAAGAGGCGGTGGAATTCTCAGGTGTTTCAATAAAAATCGGCGGAAAACTCTACTCGGACGCGCTTGGCGGCAAAGACTCGGGGCAGAGCACTTTTTACGGAATGTTCAAACACAACGTTGATGTGATTTGCAGTTCTCTTTCAGACAACTCTGAGCGCGAGTTTGCGACCGCGCCAAAAATTCAGGGCTCAAGCCTTTGACGCCGGACGGGTTTTTAAGTCATGGAAAATCCACTTGAAGTCAAAGGGCTGACTGTTGCGTATTCGGGATTAATCGCGTTGTGGAATATTTCGTTGACCGTTCCGCGAGGGTCTTTAACCGCCGTAGTGGGTCCCAACGGAGCGGGCAAAAGCACCCTTATAAAAGCCGTTCAAAACCTTGTGCCCAAAGCCGCCGGGGAGGTTCGGATTTTCGGAGGGCTCTATGAAGAGTCGAGAAAATCGGTCGCATACGTGCCGCAACGGGGCAATGTTGACTGGAACTTTCCCGCCAGCGTTTTTGACGTGGTTCAGATGGGAACCTACTCCTCTCTGGGCTGGATGAGAAGACCCGGCGAGAGAGAGAGGCGGAAAACATTTGCCGCGCTTAAAAGAACGGCGATGGAGGAGTTTGCCGACCGGCAGATAGGCGAGCTTTCAGGTGGGCAGCAGCAGAGGGTTTTCATAGCGCGCTCTCTTGTTCAAGACGCGGATTTGTATTTTCTGGACGAGCCGTTCCAGGGCGTTGACAGTATTACCGAAGTGACAATCGCGAATATTATGCGCGAGATGAGCCGGGCCGGAAAAACAATGATAGTGGTTCACCACAATCTCCAAACCGTGCCGGATTATTTTGACCGTGTGGTGTTGATTAACAGGGAGATTGTCGCCTGCGGAGAGGTTTCGGAAGTGTTTAACAGAGAAAATATCGGCGCGACTTACGGCGCGGGAGGGTAGGGCGCGCATGTGGATTTTTTCCGAACTGTTTCCGAACTACACGGTTGCCGTGGTTATGTGCGGCACGATTTTTCTCGGATTAACCGCAGGCGCCTGCGGAACCGTTGTGTTCGTGAGGAAGGAAACACTTCTTGCGGACGCGATTTCACACGGTTGCCTTCCGGGAATCGCGATGGGCTTTATCGTGGCGCAGGGCAAGTCGCCCTCAATGCTCCTCATCGGCGCGCTTCTCACGGCGTTTGCGACCGCGGGTTTTGTGCGCCTCGCGCGTTCGGTTTCCGTTGTCAGGTTTGACAGCGCGCTCGCGATGGGCGTTTCAATCTCATTTGGAATCGGCATTGTTCTTCTCACCGCCATTCAGTCGTCCGGCGCTTCGGGGCAGGCGGGGCTTGACAGGTTTTTGTTTGGTCAGGCAAGTGCGATATCGCTTGATGACGTAAAAACCATTTTCCTCACGGGTGCGGTCTGCGGGCTTTTTCTCACGGTTTTCTGGAAGCATGTCAAAATCGTGTGTTTTGACCGCGAATACGCCCGGTCTTTCGGTTTCAATGTGCGTGCCGTCGGGTTTTTTCTGAACGCCTTTCTTGTTGCCGCAATTGTAATCGGAATTGAAACCGTGGGCGTTGTGCTGATGTGTTCAATGATAGTGGCTCCGGCAATCGCGGCAAGGCATTTGACGGATGGAATGGGCAAAATAACCGTGCTTGCGGCGCTTATCGGTGCCGCGGGCGGAGCGTTAGGGGCGATTGGAAGTTGGAAAATCGACAATCTTCCGACCGGTCCCGCAATTGTTGTGTGCGTTACCGTGGTGGCTCTCGCGTCCATTTTGTTCTCTCCAAAGAATGGTGTTTTAGCGCGCCGCGCGAGGTTGCAATCCGCAGGGGGTGAAAATGAGCCCCGAAGTTGAAATACAGATAATAGCCGCACTCGTATCGGTCGCATGCGCGACCGTTGGGATTTTTCTGGTTCTCAGAAAAAAGGCGATGATTACGGACTCTGTGAGCCACTCAATCCTGCCGGGAATCGCGGCGGGTTTTCTTTTGACCGGAAGCATTACTTCTCCGTTGCTTATTTTCGGTGCGTTCGCGGCGGCTATTGTGAGCGTTTTTTCATCCGAAGCGCTTTCCCGCGCACGGCTGATGTCAAACGACTCGGCAATCGCTTTTGTTTACCCGTTTCTTTTCAGCATCGGAGTGATACTTGTTTCGGGATACGCAGGCAACGCCCATCTGGATATTGATTCGGTTCTGCTCGGAGAGTTGGCGCTCGCGCCGCTTGACAGAATCATTGTTGGCGGCGCAGACATTGGTCCGTTCGCGCTTTATTCATCCGGCGCGGTTACGGTGCTGGGCGCTGTTTTTGTCGCCATTTTCTACAAGGAATTAAAACTGTCCGCTTTTGATGAGTCTGCGGCGAAAACCGCGGGGTTTTCAAAATTCGCATTTTCCGCCGCTTTCTCGGCGGTGGTCTGCGTTATCTGCCTGGTTGCTTTCAGCGCGGTCGGCTCGGTTCTGCTCATAGCCCTTGTGGCAACTCCGCCGTGTTGCGCCTTGCTTCTGACAGACCGGCTTGGAAGGGCGGTTGTTTTGAGCGCCGCGATTGCGGCGGGGTGCTCGGTCATGGGGTTTCACGCGGCTGTGAAGTGGAACACAAACATTGCCGGAGCCGCTACCACCGTTTTGGGAGTCGTGTTTGTTTTGCTTCTGATATTTGCGCCGCGAAAGGGAATTGTTTCGCGCTTGATTGAAAACCGCAGACGCGAAAGACAGGTCCGGGTGGCTCTGCGGAAATTGAGTTTGTGAGCAGTCTTGACAAAACCCCCTTTTTTCTTAACCTTTTCACAACCCACAGTACGATGACCAAGTCCGAAATCAGCAGAAAAATGTTCTTCAAGTTTCACCTCTCCGCCACGGACGCGGACGCGATTCTCAACACCATAATAGATTGCATGTCAAACGCGGTTGCATCCGGCTCGCGTGTTGAAATCAGAGGTTTTGGAAGTTTCTACGCCAAGGAGTGCAAGCCCTACACGGGCAGAAATCCCCGCACGGGTGAAAATGTTGAAGTGAAGGCGAAGCGGTTGCCGTGTTTCAGACAGGGCAAAGACATCAAAGATGTTTTCAAAACTATTTCCGAACGGGAATCTTCTTAAAAAAGCGCGAAAATGGCTCTGCTGAAAATTCTGCTCTATCCGAATCCAAAATTGAGAAAAAAGAGCGTCCCGGTCGGCAAGATTGACGGCGGTGTTCGTGTTCTTCTTGACAATATGCTTGAGACCATGCGGGAGGCGCGGGGGGTGGGGCTTTCCGCGCCACAGGTCGGCGAAAACATAAGGGTTGTTCTTGTGTCTGACGTGCGCGATTTTGAGCCTGCGGACGAGGATGCGGTTACTGACCCGCAGGAAGAGCAAACACATGTTGAAATGCCTGTGATTGAGATGATAAATCCCTCCATAGAAAGGTCTTCGGGGTCCGATGAAGGCACTGAGGGCTGCCTCAGCATTCCGGGCTTTACGGGCAAGGTGAAAAGGAGTGAGAACGTTAAAGTCAGCTGGCTTTGCCGTGACGGAAAACAGCATTCCATGACCACGAACGGGTTTACGGCGAGGATAGTTCAGCACGAGATTGACCACCTTGACGGAGTGCTTTTTGTTGACCGTTTGAGCGCGCTTAAAAAACAGATGGTACTGAAAAAAATGGACAAGGTCTTCGGCGGGGATTCAGACGTACGGCGTTTGTCTGCGGCAAAAAAACGGCGGACAAGAAACCGGAAAAAAAGTACGGAGCACGAATAATGGTTTCTTCGGGCAAAATCGCGCTTTCCCGTCTTGCCGAAGGGCTTGAGCCCTTCTATGTGATGGAAACGCTTGAGGCGGCGGCGCGCATGGAGAAAGCGGGAATTGATGTTATTCATTTTGAAATCGGGCATCCCGACCTGCCGACCGCGCCCGAAGTTTGTGAGGCGGCGATAGAGGCGGTCAAACGCGGCGAAACAGCTTACGCACCGAGCACGGGCATTGATTCCCTCAAAGAGCGCATAGCGCAAGCGCACCGTTCAAGATATGGCTTAAACGTTACGGCCGGCAACGTGTTGGTAACATCGGGCAGTTCGCCCGCTCTGCTGATTGCCGCGCTTTGCGTTGTCAATCCGGGCGATGAGGTTGTCATTACAGACCCGCACTACGCCTGCTATCCGGGAATGATTAAGTCCGCGGGCGGTGTTCCCGTTACGGTTCCCGTGTATGCCAAAGAGAACTATCAGATTGATGTGGCGCGGTTGAAAAAGGTTTTAAGCCCGAGAACGAAGGCGATCATCATCAACTCTCCCTCCAATCCCACCGGAGCGGTTCAGAGCGACGAGACGCTTGCCGAAATATCATCGCTCGGAATTTTCGTCATATCGGACGAAATCTATCACGGGCTTGAATACGGCATGAAGTCAAGATCGATTTTGAATCATACCGACCGCGCGGTTGCCGTGAACGGATTTTCAAAACTGTGCTCAATGACCGGCTGGCGGCTCGGATATATGATAGCGCCGGAGCCGTTTATACGCGCCGCTCAGAAATTCCAGCAGAACCTCTTTCTGTGCGCGAACCCGTTTGTTCAGCGCGGAGGGGAAGCCGCCGTTGAATCCGTTTTTCCGCAAGCGGACGAAATTGCCTCCGTCTATATGAAGCGCAGAGACGCGATGGTGAAAGCGCTTGCAAAAGCCGGGCTTTCTCCCTGCGGCGACCCGCGCGGGGCATTTTATGTTTTTGTGAAAATTCCCGGTAAAAACACCGATTCGCGCCGGGTCGCGTCCGATATTCTTGAGAAAACCCGTGTTGCCGTTACGCCGGGTTTTGATTTCGGCAGTGAAGGCGAGGGGCACTTGCGCTTTTCATACGCCACGGGGATTGATAAAATCAACGAGGGAATAGCCAAAATCGCGGATTACTTGCAAAAATCATTATGAGAAAAAAACTTATCGCGGCGAACTGGAAAATGAACAAAACGCGCGTTGAATCTGCGGATTTCACCCGTGCTTTTGCCGACAAATTTTCAAATCCGGACTGCGAAATCGCCCTGTTTCCGCCGTTTACGGCAATTGAGGCGGTTGCGAAAGAGGCGGACGAAAAGTGGCTAACCGTTGGCGCGCAGGACGTTTTTTACGAAGATAGCGGCGCTTACACCGGAGAGATTTCCTGCATAATGCTTACGGATTTGGGGTGCTCAATAGTAATCGCGGGGCATTCTGAAAGGCGGCACCTTTTTGGTGAGAGTGATGAGGTTGTGGCGGCAAAAACGCGCGCGATTGTTCAAAACGGAATGAGGGTGATTCTGTGCGTGGGCGAAACCGAACGGCAGAGGGCGGACGGAAAAGAAAAAGACGTTGTGCGGCGGCAGATAACCTCCGCGCTCAAAAGTGCCCCGCCCGATATGACAACGGTCGCGTATGAGCCCGTGTGGGCGATTGGAACCGGAAATAACGCGAAATCCGGGGAAATAGAGGAGATGCATGGTTTCATAAGGGATGTGCTTGGCGGTATTTTCGGAGCGGATTCAGGCGGCGTCAGAGTTTTATACGGCGGGAGCATAAATTCCGGAAACGCCGCAGAGGTTGTCCGCGCTCAAGGAGTGGACGGCATGCTTGTGGGAACGGCAAGTCTTGAATTGGAGTCATTTGTCAGCATA
Organism: Candidatus Mycalebacterium sp.; assembly: GCF_977828045.1. Classification (NCBI taxonomy): domain Bacteria; kingdom Pseudomonadati; phylum Thermodesulfobacteriota; class Candidatus Dadabacteria; order Candidatus Nemesobacterales; family Candidatus Mycalebacteriaceae; genus Candidatus Mycalebacterium; species Candidatus Mycalebacterium sp. Next base: position 21,080 of record NZ_CDWCUL010000013.1, read on the forward strand.
ATAGAGGCGTCTTTGGCGGATTGAAAAATGGAAGTTTTAACGCCCTTTATAGAAACCGTCCACATTGTTGTGGCTTTGATAATGGTGGTTGTCATTCTCATTCAGCCGAGTGGAACGGACGAGTTGGGAACCGTTTTCGGCGGCGGGACATCCGAATCCGTTTTTGGAGCGGGCGGAGCGACCCCATTTCTATCAAAAGCGACCAGATTTATGGCGATCGTTTTTGTGTCCACATCGCTTCTGCTTGGATATATTTCTTTCACGCAGTCGTCAGAATCAGTTTTTGACGCCCCGGTTCCGCAGAGCCAGTTGATTGAATTTGACGGTCCGGCAACACCTGCGGCGGAAGATGCGTCCGGAAAGAACTCCGAATAGGGAGACGGAGAAATAAAAAAGGGAGGTTTTCATGCCGTATATAATTGCAGAACCGTGCATTGACGTTAAAGACAAATCGTGTGTTGAGGCTTGCCCCGTGGATTGCATATACGAAGGGGAGGAGCAGTTATTTATTGAGCCCAATGAGTGCATTGATTGCGGAGCATGCGTTGACCCGTGTCCGGTGGATGCTATTTTCCATGAAGATGAAATCCCTGAAAAATGGCAGAATTTTATCAAAGCGAACAGCGATTTCTTTGAGGGGAAAAAGGATCTCAAACCCGCCACAAAAGACTGATAAATCCAACTCCATCAAGGAAAAAGTTTCACGCGTTTCGGCTTTTCTCAAAAAACAGTATCCGGACGCGCATTGTCATTTGAACTACAACTCTGCGTTTGAACTGCTTATCGGCTCAATTCTTTCGGCTCAGTGTACGGACAAAAGGGTTAATGAAATCACTCCGGGGCTTTTAAAAAAATATCCTGACGCCGCCAGTTTCGCGCACGCAAAACCCTCTGAACTGGAAAAGGATATTTTCAGCGCGGGATTTTATAAAAACAAAACAAAATCAATAATCGGGTGCTGTAAAGGGATTACAGGCAAGCACCGCGGCACAGTTCCCGACACAATGGAAGAGCTCAGAGCCCTGCCCGGAATAGGCAGAAAAACCGCCAATGTGGTTCTCGGAAACTGGTTCGGCGAGCCCGGCATAATTGTTGACACGCACATAACGCGCCTTTCCCGAAGGCTCGGAATGAGTTTGAAAAACACCGCCGAAGGCATAGAAAAAGACCTTATGGCGCTTGTGCCGCGAAAGGACTGGACGTTTTTTTCGAACTCTCTGGGCGAACACGGAAGGCAAATTTGCAAATCGCGCGCGCCGCTTTGTGCCAAGTGTGGAGTTTTTGAATTTTGCGTATGGAGCGGAAAAAATGCGTGAAAACCCCGGCGCGGCCGCTTCGGTTCAGGAACTCATAACCATTCCCACCAAGGGCGGAAATGTTAATGCCCTTTTCTACAAATGCGAGAATGGTGGAGACGGCAAAGAGCCCATCATTATTCATGTTCACGGGTTTCTGGGCAATTTTCTTGAAGGAAGCCAGAGGTTTCTGCCGCCAATTCTTGCCAAAGCCGGATATTCGTCCATAGCCATCAATACGCGCCTTTCAAATTTCAGCCTGTTTTTCGGCTACGGAATGGTGGACAGCACAATTCCACAGATAGACGGCGTTATTGAATTCCTGCGCGAAACGGGCTATGACAAAATCATAATTTCGGGTTACAGCCTCGGCGGCTGCATCGCCGTTAGATATGTGTCGTCCAAAGCGGGAACAAAAGAAGCGGATGCTTTGAGCGGAATGATAGCAATCGCCACTCCGTATTCAATGCCGGACTCCATAAGAAGAAGATGGGACAAATGGCAGAGCAGTCCGTCCTATGACCAGATTTACGAGGAAGCCAAAGAAATTCTGGGCTCCAACCCGATTAATTCAACCGAAGACCGCACGATTATAATCCACAAAGCGCGCGGCGACAGTTTCAGCCCCGAACACTGCGAGATATACACCTACAAAACCTGGTGGTTTCTCGCCGGTCCCGAAGCGACAAGCACAAAAACCTACAAACAGATAGAGAGTATAAAAGTGCCGACACTGTTGATTCAGGGCTGGGATGACAAAATTGTGTATCCGAACGAAACACACGACCTGTGTAAGGCGGCGACCGAAGCGGGCAACAACGATGTGTCCGCGTTTTTCCTCAACGCCGGGCACACGCTTGAAGGCAAAGAGGACGAATTGGGGGAGATTATCACAAACTGGCTGCGGAGAAGAACCAAGTAACTGATGGGTTTCAAACGGCGACAGCTTCTTAGTTATAAAGCGCGAGACGGTTTTGAAATTGACTCTCTTCTCACCACCCCTGCGGCGGAAGACGAAGACGCTTTGCGCCGGATTCCCGTCATCATCAACATACACGGGGTTCTCGGCAACTTTCTTGCGCGGGGAACTCCGAAAATTTTCCCCTCCGTTATGCTTGAACGAGGGTATTCAACGTTTTCAATAAACACTCGTATGGCGTTTATGGGGCAGATATTCGGAACGGGCATTTTTGACAAGGCGTGGGAGGATGTGGAGTGCGCGGTTGAGGTTTTGAGCAAAGAGGGATTCGAGAATATCTACATTATGGGATACAGCATGGGGGCAAACATAGCGGTTGACTACATTGACCGCCGCCCGGATTCTCCGGTGAAGGGGTTGATTCTTGAAGGGTGCTCGCCGTCTCTTCCCGAGTCGCAGAAAAGCCGGCTGGACAAGTGGGGCAGCATACCTGCGTATAATGATATTTATAAAAAGGCGAAATCGGTTTTGAAGCCTGACCCCGAAACGTCCAAAAATGACCAGATTTTTGTCATTTACAGGGCGTGGGGAGAGTCTCTCACTCCGGTGGACATTGAGATGTTCACTTATAAAACCTGGTGGTTTATGAGAAGCCCGGACGCCGAGCGCGCCAAGACAAAGAACATCATAGGGGCTGTTGCCGCGCCCGTGCTTTTTCTCAACGGAGCCAATGACGACATAGTTTTCGCGGGCGAGCCGGAAAAATTGAAGGATATTTTGAACAAATCCGGCAACAGCAACGTTGAGATTGAATACATACCGGATGCCGGGCATGACTGTCTGGACAACCCCGAATATTGTGCCGATGTTATGGACAGGTGGATAAGGAAACACGGAGGGTGAATTTCTTCAAAGACACATATTGAAAAACTGTTTTCTATAATATAGTTTTCCCGCATCTGCGCGGGGGTTCCGGGGGCGGCAGGAATTTAGAGGAAACAACTCCGACAAGCGTGCGTTGGCGCGCCGCGGTTATGGCAACAACAAGCAAAGCGAAATCACCGGCAAAACTCCTTGCGCCGCACGGGATTAAAACCTCCGGGCGTGTGTTCGCGAACCTTTCCGTTTCTGAACTTTACGAGGAGGCGCTCCGCAGGAAAGAAGCTGTTCTCGCGGCGGGCGGCGGGCTCGTCGCCTACACCGGAAAGCACACCGGACGCTCCCCCCTTGACCGCTTTATCGTCAAAGATTCATACACGGAAAAATCCGTGAACTGGGGCAAAGTCAATCAGTCCATCAGCCCCGCGAAGTTTGACGCGCTCTACAAAAAAGCCGCCGGATATCTGTCAAAAAAAGATGTTTTCGTGCGAGACCTTGCGGTCTGTTCTCATCCGAAATACCGCTCTTCGGTCAGGGTTATAAACGAATTCGCGTGGCACAACATATTTGTCAACAACCTGTTTGTCAGACCTGCAAAACCTTCCCGTAAAAAACCGGATTTTACGGTTCTCTGTGTGCCCGGCTGCAAGGCGAGCCCCAAAAAGGACGGCACGAATTCCGAAACCTTTGTAGTTCTCAATCTTAAAAAGAAAATCGCGCTCATCGGCGGAACCCAATATGCCGGAGAGATGAAGAAATCCATTTTCACAATGCTTAACTTTCTGCTTCCGGACAGAGGCGTGTTTCCAATGCATTGCTCGGCCAATGTCGGGAAAAAGGGCGATTCAGCGCTTTTCTTCGGACTTTCGGGAACCGGAAAAACAACTCTTTCCGCCGACTCCGAACGCAAACTGATAGGGGACGATGAACACGGCTGGTTCGCAAGTGGAGTTTTCAATTTTGAAGGCGGATGCTACGCCAAAGCCATACGGCTCAATCCCGAAACCGAGCCCGAAATTTACTCGGCTTCCATGCGTTTCGGCTCAATACTTGAAAATGTTGAGATTAACGAGAAGACGCGCGAGATTGATTTCGACAGCGCCAGGCACACCGAAAACACAAGGGTTGCCTACAAGATAGACGCTCTGCCGGGAATCGTGGAGAGCGGATTCGGAAAGACTCCAAAGAATATTTTTATGCTCACATATGATGCGTTTGGCGTTCTTCCTCCAATCTCAAAACTGACTTCAAAACAGACGATGGAGTTTTTTCTGCTCGGATACACGGCGAAGGTTGCCGGAACCGAGCGCGGCGTTAATGAACCGCGAACAACTTTCAGTTCCTGTTTTGGCGCGCCGTTTCTGCCGCGCGCTCCGCATTTCTACGCGAAGATGTTGGAAGATAGAATGAAAAAATCCGGCGCGAAAGTCTGGCTTCTGAATACGGGTATTTCCGGCGGTCCCTACGGAATCGGTAAAAGAATGTCGTTGCCGCAGACAAGGACTCTGGTCAGAGCCGCGCTTGACGGCACACTTGGAAAAGGTGGTTTTGTTGAAGTTCCGGTTTTCGGTCTCAAAGTTCCCAAACTATGCCCGAAGGTTCCTTCAAAACTGCTTCAACCCAGAAAATGCTGGAAGAGTCCGAAGGAATACGATAAAAAAGCGGTGGAATTAAAAGACAGATTTGCCCATGAACTGCTCAAATTCAAATAGTTCCGCACTTGGCGGCGGGTTCCGGTTTTTTACGCCGTTTAAGAAAACCCTTTCCGTCCGTGCACTGGTTTTCTTTTTAATTCCGGTTTTTCTTCTTTCAGTATTTCCCTCTCACGGCGCACTTGCACGAGATGATTCTTCAGTAAAGAAATCAGTTGTGCGGATTCATGTTCAGAAAACAGTTCCGTCATATAAACAGCCGTGGATAGTAAACAAACCTTCTTCGCATTTTGGCTCCGGCTGTATCATTTCGGGTTCCCATATCCTGACAAGCGCGCATGTGGTTTCACATGCCGCGTTTATCCATGTGAGCAAATTCGGCGACCCGAACAAATACACCGCCGACTTGCTTTTTATCTCGCACGAAGCCGATCTGGCGATTCTTACCGTCAAAAAGAGGGAGTTTTTTGAAGACACAAAACCGGTGCAGATAAGACGCAACCTTGTCCACACTCAGGACGAAGTGGCGGTTTACGGGTTTCCCATAGGCGGCGAGACTTTGGGCGTTACGCGTGGAATTGTGTCGCGCGTGGAGCATGAGATCTACGCTCACAGCATTTACCAACTTCTTATGTCGCAGGTGGATGCTCCAATCAATCCCGGCAATAGCGGCGGCCCCGTGATTGTCAAAGGGGAGCTTGTGGGGATTGTAATTCAAGCGTTACACGGCGGGAGGTCTGAAAACATCGGATACATGGCTCCCGCGCCGGTGATAGATCATTTTCTTGACGATATCAAAGACGGCTCATACGACGGATTTCCCGTTCTTGGAATAATGGCACAGATTGCCCAGAATCCGGATTTGAGAGAGAAAAAACTTGTTTCCGGGCGGAATGGCGGAGTTCTTGTAACGTATGTGGTTCCCGACTCTCCGGCTGACGGCGGAATTCTCAAAGATGACATTCTTCTGGCTATTGACGGCACGGAGATATTTTCTGACGGCACGGTGAATTTCAGGGGCGATGAACGGACAAATTTTTCATATCTGGTTGATTCGCGCCAGATAGGCGAGAAAATCACGGTTGAGGTTTTAAGGGCCGGCAGGAAGATGGAGTTTGAGATTCCGCTCACAAAAGATGGAGATGCTCTGCGTCTTGTCAATTCAAACTACACCGTTCCGAGTTATTACATATTCGCCGGGTGTGTGTTTTCCCCTCTCACCTTCAACTATTTGAGAGAGTGGGGGCGCCGCTGGCTTCTGGAGGCGCCGAGTAAACTGCTTTCAAAACTCAGCCACAACGTGAAGCGGTTTCCGGGAGAAGAGGTTGTAATTCTGATACGGGTTCTCCCGTCCGAAATCAATTACGGCTATCACGAAACCAGAAACTGGATAGTGAGCAAAGTGAACGGCACGAGGGTGGAAAATATGAAGCATCTGGTAAAGGTTGTTGAGTCCGAAATTGCGAGCGCGGAGTTTGTAACCTTTGAAAATCCCCACGGTGAGCAGATTGTTTTTTCGTCCAGAAAAGCGAAGCAAAGCGGAGCCCCGTTGCTCTCCACTTATCAAATTCCAAAAGACAGGTCACCCGACCTTGTCGTTCCCATTTTTGAGTCCATCGGGCTTTAGCCCAGAACCTCAAACTTCCGTCCTTTTAACACATTCTTTAGTTTGAAGATTTTGAGGTACTTCCTTTTTTTGTAGTATCTGCCGGTAACTTTCAGCCTGTCGCCCGTTTTGAGCCGCGCGTGCGTTCCCCTCAAGTAGACAAGCATGGGCGTGCCGCCCTTGGAATCTTCCATTTTGAATACCGTATAGTCCTTTCCGTTGTAGCGCTTTGTTTCCACTCCGGATGAGATTTCCCCCTCGGTCAATATCACCTTTCTGTTGTACTGTCCGGGGTTGTCCGTTACTTCCCGTATGGAAATGGAAAGCGGGTTGTCGTATCCGTTTTGAGCCGCGGGGGCATCTGCGTTTTGAAAAATTAAAAACGCTCCCACGAGAATAACGGCAAGACCGCTCGCGGCGAAAAACAGTGTTTGTCTCATTTTTTCCGGCGCGGAGCGGATCCCGTCATCGCGCGCGCGTCAAGCAGGGAGTCCAGCTCTTTTTTAGGAAGTATCTTTTTTTCTTCGGCCGTTTCCCTCACGGTTTTGTTTTTCTCATACGCCTCTTTCGCTATCGCCGCCGCGGAGTCGTATCCAATTACGGGCGCGAGGCTTGTGCACATTGCAAGGCTTTTTTCAATGCTTTCCCCGCACCGCTCTTTGTTTGCTTTTATGCCGTCCACGCATTTTTCCGTGAACACTTCGCATACGTTTGAAAGCAGGGAAACCGAATTCAGAAGATTGTTTGCCATCATGGGCACCATAACGTTGAGCTCAAAGTTTCCGCTCTGCCCGCCCACCGTTATCGCGGAGTCATTTCCAATTACCTGCGCGCACACCTGAGTGAGCGATTCCGCCATCACGGGATTGACCTTGCCGGGCATTATTGAAGAACCGGGCTGAACGGCGGGAACATCTATTTCTCCGAAACCGCAACGTGGTCCGCTTCCGAGCCAGCGGATGTCGTTCGCGATTTTCATCAAACTCGTTGCGAGAGTTTTCAGCGAGCCGCTCACCTGCACAACCGCGTCTCTGCCGCTCTGGGCTTCAAAGTGGTTTTTGGCTTCAACAAAGCGCGTTCCTGTGAGGCGGCTTATGCGCGCCGCCGTTTTTGACCCGAATTTTTTGTGAGTGTTGATTCCCGTGCCGACCGCCGTGCCTCCGAGCGCAAGCTCTCTGAGTCCTTCGCATGAGTGTTTTATATCGCGCGTTCTCTGCGAAACCATCGCTGAGTATCCGCCGAATTCCTGACCCAGCGTTACCGGAGTCGCATCCTGAAGATGGGTTCTGCCTATCTTCACAACGGACGAAAAGGCGCGCGATTTGCGCGCGAGGGCTTTTTCAAGTTTCGCGAGTGCGGGCAGGAGTTTTCCGCGTATTTCAATCAGCGCAGAGATGTGAGTTGCCGAAGGGATAACGTCATTGCTTGACTGTCCCATGTTCACGTGGTCATTAGGGTGAACGGGCAATTTGTCGCCGATTTTTCCGCCTAAAATCTCATTTGCTCTGTTTGCTATAACCTCGTTGGCGTTCATATTGGTTGAGGTTCCGGAGCCGGTCTGAAAAACATCCACAACGAAGTGTGCGTCCAGTTTGCCGTCCCTAACCTCGCCCGCCGCGGAAACAATCGCTTTGCCGGCGCGTTTGCCCAGCAAACCCAACTCCATGTTGGTTTGAGCGGCGGCGAATTTTATGATCCCGACCGCTGAGGTGAATGAGCGCGGAAGGGTTGCGCCGCTTACGGGGAAGTTTTCAACGGCTCTTGCCGTTTGCGCTCCGTAGTAAGCGCTTGTGGGAACCCGCATTTTCCCCATTGAGTCTGATTCAATTCTTGTTTTTGTTTTCATCAGCCGTACCTCCGCGGAGCAAAAAACCTTCTTAGGGATTTTTAGACTACTGAACGGCGGCGTGGTGCGCAATACGGTGTGATTTTCGCTTGACACGGGCGGAGCGGAAATTACATTACTGCCACACAAACCAGAAGAGAGGTTAGAAATGCCCGAAGACAATTTGATTGAACTCAGTGATTCCATTTTTGAGAGCGAGGTGATCCAAAGCGACATTCCCGTGCTTGTTGATTTCTGGGCTCCGTGGTGCGGGCCGTGTAAGGCAATCGCGCCGACCGTGAGCCAAATCTCCCGTGATTTTGCAGGCAAAATCAAAGTGGGCAAAGTCAATGTGGACGAAAATCAGCAAACTTCCGTTCAGTTTGGAATACGCAGCATTCCCACATTGCTGATTTTCAAGGATGGCAAAATTGTTGACCAGATTATAGGGGCCGTTTCGCAGGCGGACCTTGAGAATTCCATCAACAAAGTGCTTTGACCTGCGGGTAAATGCAATGGCAAGATACATAATGCTGAGCACTCTCACGGACGAAGGGCGAAAAACCGTCAAGATGCGTCCTGAGAGAATCAAAGAGGTCAACAAAGAGATAGAAAAGATGGGTGCGAAAGTTGTCGCGCAATACGCCGTGCTCGGTCTTTACGATTTTGTAAACATCATTGAGGCTCCCGACAACGAAACCATAACGCGGATTTCAATTGAACTCGGCTCAAGAGGCACGATTCAGTTGCTTACACTTTCCGCAATCACCATTGACAGTTTTGAGAAGCAATTGTCCTAGCCCCGGGATTTTTCAGAAACGAAGCTGAATTTCCGTTATGACAGTTTGCGACACCGTGTTGTCATCGTGTCCTGAAACCGGAATCTGCAAAGCCACCGAAGGGGAAAAGAAACGCCCCAGCCGTATTCCGGTTGTGAAGTAGGAGCTGTTTTTATTCCCGCTTCTCGTCGAAATAATCCTGTTTCCTGAAAATTCCGCGGACACCCGCGCGGCGATATTGACCGGAAGCGCCAGACTCAGCGCGACTCCGTATTTCAGAATTTTTTCCGATTCATCTCCCTCAAAATCCTCCGCTTTTTTCACAAGAGTGAAGGCGGCGTTTGTTTCAAATGAAAGCGCTCCGATATTTGCGCCCGCGCCCGCAAAAGGCGTAAACGCGTAGGAATCCCGCAGATAAACCGGAAGGTCGCGCCTGTAACGGTTTTTGATTCCTTCGAGCCGCCGCACATTGTCTTTGTAGATTGTCGGCAGATGGGTTTCAAAACCCGCCGCCAGCCAGTATTCCGGCGTTTTTACGAACGCATATTTTCCGCCGAGCCGGAAGTTTGAAAGTTCATAGCCGTCTCTGGGTGAGTGAAAGTTGTTGACTCCCGACTGGTTGAAAATCACATATAGACTTTTGCGATAGTCGTTTGACGGCAGTTCCGCCCTGATGTCGTAGAGAACTATCTGCCCGGTTGAGTCCTGCGCGCCGGAAACTTCAAGCCGCGCTCCGGCATAACCCCTCGGCAGCGCGGAGTAAAATGAGTGCGGAGAGTTTTGTTCAATTGCGAGGTCCTTCCACGGCACATGCGATATGTCAAAACTCTGCAAATATTCGAAACGCCCCGCCAGCGGATTTATCAGAGCGACCCGTCCGTTTTTCACAAAGTTTCTCATGGGGTTGATGAGATGGGCGAAGAAGGTCGCCGCAGGTTTGTCAATCTCAATCAGAAAATCTGAAAGATTTGACGCCGCGAAACCGAACACTGTTCCGAGCACCGGAGTGGAGATGAGGTCGGGAAGCGAAGGGGTTTCAACAAGCCCCTCAACCGTGTATTCAAAAAGTGTGCTTTGAAGCGCCGAGCCCAGCGCCGAGCCCCAAAATCCATACCCCAGTTCATTGTAATACAGGTAAGACACATACCCCGCGAAGGGGTGCACAACGTAGTTTGTGAAAAACTCATCGCCGTCATCGGTTTCGGGCGCCTGAGAAATATGGTCCCACCATGCTGACGGCGAAGTGTTGTATATCCGCTCGTTTTTGTTGCGGACATAAAAAAGTCTGAACGCCCATATTGAGCCGTAGTAAATCGCGCTGTCTTTAAGAAACTGTTTGCTGGCAATTTTTTTTGGAGCGGGGGATACGTTCTCACCGCTCTGTGCAATGGCCGCCGGTGGTGAAAACACAAGAGCAAAAGCCAGAAGAAGAAGCGCCGCCGCGCGGGGTTTTCTCGCGCCCGGAATCATTGAATTTTTCCCGTTGCCGCCGAAGCAAATGAAAGAATTGTGGAAGCTCTTTTTTCCCATGTGTACTCGCCGACTTTTTGCCGCGCCGCGCTCCCGATTTTCTCTGAAAATCCCTCATCGTCAAGGCAACGGCGAACCGCGAGCGCGAACCCCCGCACGTCTCCCGGAGCGGTCATGACGCAATTCTCTCCATCTTTGAGAATGTCGGCAACCGAGGGTATGGCCGCCGCCACTATGGGTTTGCCCGCCGCCATATACTCAAAAAGTTTCATCGGTGAGGTGAATTCCGCGGCTTTTGTTCCGCCTTTTATGGTTATGTGTTCGGTGTATGGAAGCACGAGCAGATCCGAAGCAAGCAGATAGGCAGGCACTTCAGTATGGGGAACAAAACCCTTCATAACAAAATTATCAAGCGCCTTTTTTCCGGCGGCTTCAATATACGGCGCGTTATCCTCATCGCGTCCGCCGACGATAAGAAAAAGCGCGTCTTTCATTTCCCCCGCGATGTCAATCAGGTTTTCAATCCCTCTGCCTGCGTATGTGTTTCCGCAATAACACACAATTTTTTTGTCCGCCGGAAGACCCAACCGCTTCCTTATGTCCGCTTGAGACGGGCGGTTTTCAAAATCCTCCGTTTCAACCCCGTTGTGAGCGACAACGGTTTTTTCTTTGGCAAGCCCGCCCCGCAGGTATATTCGGCGCAATCCCCCGCTGTTAAATGAAACCGCCGCGAGAGCACGCGAATTTTGAAAAGACTTGAAGAGCAGGCGAGTCGCGGTATTGACGGGTGGATGGTGCGCGTCATAAACGGTCGTAATTCCCATGGCAGTGAGAACGGATGCGCAGATTATGTTCAGGGTCACAACAAGATCAAAATTCCGCCTGTTTGAAAAAGCGTGAAAAGCCGCCGCGAGCCCGTGAGCAAGTTGCCGCCCCTTGTATTTTGTAAGCGGCAGGGATTTCAGATTGAAAGGTTTTTCCACCCCGTAGTATTCAAAAATTTCGTCCGCCTCAAAACTTCCCGGAACAACGGCTTCAAACTCCACCCCGAGTTTGGCAAACGCTTTGCACATTTCCATTGCGTGAACCCCGTAAGCGCCCCCGGAAAAAAGTTCCGGGCTGGCTATGTAGCAAATCCGGGGTGAATTTAGAATTTTCCGCATTGAGAGAGAGGAAGGGACAGTTGATAGAGCCCTGATTTTACCGCTATAATCACGGACGGTCAAACCGTTCTTGCGGGTCTGTTTTCATAATGTCTACAACCGATATTAAATCCATCAGGGGATTCGTTGATATTCTACCGGAACGCTCCGGGGTATGGAGTTTTCTTGAAGAAACTGCCGCACGGGTTTTTGAACTTTACGGATTTTCGCAAATCAGAACGCCCGTTCTGGAATTTACCGACCTGTATTCAAGAGGCGTGGGCGAAACCACCGACCTTGTTGAAAAGGAGATGTATTCGTTCACGGACAGAGACGGCTCCGAAATCACTTTGCGCCCCGAAGGCACGGCGGGAGTCGTGAGGGCTTTTATTGAAAACTCTCTGCACAATTCTCCGGGCACTCAAAAGCTGTGGTATTCGGGCGAGATGTTCAGGCACGAGAGGCCCCAGAAGGGCAGAATGAGGGGGTTCCACCAGATAGGCGCCGAGTTTTTCGGCTCCGGCGCGGCTTCCGAGGATTGCGAAACCATTTTGATGCTGTGGCATTTTTTCACCGAAGCGGGAATCACGGACGGCTTGGAGATTGAGATTAACTCCATAGGAACCCCCGATGACAGAAACACTTTCAAAAACGCGCTCACGCAATTTCTGTTGCCCCTTCAGGAAAACCTGTGCGATAACTGCGCGAGAAGAGCGCAAACAAACCCTCTCCGGGCGCTTGACTGCAAAAATCCGGACTGCTCGGCGCTGATGGAAAATGCTCCGGTGATGTCAGAGTTTCTCTCCGCTGAAAACGCGCGCCATTTTGAAGAAGTGAAGGAGCGGCTCACCGCTCTTTCGGTGCCGTTTGCCGTGAATGAAAAAATCGTCAGAGGGCTTGATTACTACACGCGCACGGTTTTTGAGGTGAAGGCGGCGAAGGGGCTTGGGGCGCAGAACGCGGTTGCGGCGGGCGGGCGCTACGATTTGCTCGTTGAAACATTTGGCGGTTCGCCCACTCCGGCAACAGGGTTCGCAATAGGGGTTGAAAGGGCGGCTCTTCTGCTTGAGGGCTCAAGACATGAGCGCGGGAGCGGGGCTGATGTATTTGTGGGCTGGATAGGAGAGGGCTGCTTTGACCCGGCGTTCGCGCTGTGCGCGGATTTGCGCGGGCGCGGTGTGAAAACACGCATCGAGCATTCTGCGTCCGGCATAAGGGGGCAGATAAAGAGGGCGGACAAGTCGGGCGCGCGGATTATGGTGATAATCGGTCCCGACGAGATGGAAAAAAACGTTGTGAAAATCAGGGATATGGAAACCGGAGACGAAAAGGAATTGCCTGAAAAAAGCGCGGCGGAAGATATTTCCAAATCCGTCAAATCCGGCGGAAACGGTTAAATGCCTTTGAGGAACATCCATTACGGCTGGATTATTGTCGTTGCCTCATTCTTTCTGATATTTCTCGACGGGCTTCTTCTTTACACCTTCGGAGTATTCAAACCGTATTTGAGCGAATCCGTGCGCCTCAGCGAAACGGCGGTGGCGTCAATCTTTTCATTACGCTGTGTTACGCTCGCCGTTTCAATGCCGCTCGCGGGCAAACTCGCTGAAAAATACAGACCCAGATACCTGATTATCGCGGGCGGAGTGATTGTCTCAATCGGTCTTTTTCTCTCCGCGTTCGCGGACAGCATATTTGAACTTTATATCTTCTACGGTGTTCTTGTCGGGCTCGGAGACGGCGCGTTCTACACGTTACCCGTGGCGATAATCAGCAGATGGTTCAAAAAAAACAGGGCGTTCGCGATAGGCATAGCGACAACGGGGGTTCCCGTGAGCGGGCTTGTCCTTTCGCCGCTCAGCGCATGGCTGATTCATTCTTTCAGTCTTCGGGAAGCCTTTTTTGTTACCGCGGCGATAGTTCTGGTGATTTCGTTCTGCGGCGGGCTTGTCCTTAGAAAAGACCCCTCTGAATTGGGTTATTCTCCCGTCGGGGAAGATTCGCAAGCGAATGAACCCGACCCGGACGCCGGAAGCACCAGAGCGATGGACGTGATTCGCCGTAGAGATTTCTGGATACTGTATTTTGTTTTCTGGGCGGGTTTTAACACATTTTTGATTGTGATAATCAACCTTTATCATTTCGGCAAGGATTCGGGACTTGATTCAAGCACGGCAATAAACATGGGGTTCTTTTCGCTCAATACTTTCAAGGCGGCGATTCCGCCCGCCCTTGTCGGTGTTGGCAGCATTTTCGGGCGCATATTTTTTTCAGGTTACGTATTGCGGTTTGTTCAGGAAAAAAGAATTCTGCTGATGTGTTACATGCTTCAGTCCTGCACGATTTTGTTAGTTCTGTTTTTTAACGGCGAATGGGCGTTTTACCTGTTCGGTTTTTTGTTCGGGTTTTTCTATAGCGGCTGGGTTCCGATTTTCCCGACCATTCTTGGCAACCTTTACGGACTGAAAGAGCTTGGAGCCATATTCGGGTTTTTCGGCAGTGGTTTTTCGCTTGCCGCGCTCACCGGACCAATCACAGCCGGGCTCATCAAGGACACATTTGAAGGATATGAGCCGATGTTCTGGGTGGCGATAGGTTTCTGCCTTCTTGCATCCGCGGCAACTTTTTTTGTGAAATCCACGTCCGCATCCGCGTCCGCGGTAACGGGGGGTGGGGATTGATATGTTCGGCATAGGAATGGGGGAAATTCTGCTTGTGTGTCTGGTCGCGATTTTCTTTTTCGGTCCCGATGATTTTGTAAAACTTGCCCGCCTCGCCGCCCGGGGCTTGCGGGAGTTCAGGGTTTTCAAGCATGAACTCAAAGACAGCGTGGAAAAAACCGTAAACGGCTCAAGCGCGGACGATGAGGAAAAGCGGAGGCAATGACAGTTGCGGGCGCGCACCCTCTCTGATACATTGCGGATAAACCTTCCACCAAGCCCGTGCGGCTTCAATAAGGGTTAAATGCACAAAGTTGTCATTGACGGCAAAGAGTTGGAAGTTGAAGACGGCGTTAACGTTATCGCCGCCGCCGAGCGGGTTGGCATTCAAATCCCGCATTTCTGTTACCATCCGTCTTTAAAAGTGGTTGCCCAGTGTCGGCAGTGTCTTGTTGAAGTCAAGGGAATCCCGCGCGTTATGCCCGCCTGCAATATGTATGTTGCGGACGGTATGGAGATTTTCACAAAATCAAAAAAAGCGATTGAGGCACGGCGCGCATGTTCGGAATTTACCCTTATAAATCACCCGCTTGACTGCCCCGTTTGCGACAAGGGGGGCGAGTGCGCCCTTCAGCTGACGACCGTTTTGCACGGCAGGAATTACAGCAGATTTGACTCGCCCGAAGAGAAAAAGGTCAGAAAAAAATACTATCTCGGAGAGAGAATACTCCACGACCCGAACCGTTGCATAATGTGCACAAGATGCGTTCGCTTTACGGACGAAGTCACAAAAACCGGCGAACTCGGTTATGACAACAGGGGTTTTCGCAAAAGAATCACCGTTTTTCCCGGCAGGGAACTCAACAACGAACTGTCGGGCAACGTCATAGACCTGTGCCCGGTCGGCGCACTGCTTTCCAAAGACTCGCTTCATGGCGAGCGCGTTTGGTACACGAAAAAAACGGACACCGTTTGCCCCCTTTGCAGCAACGGCTGCAACATAACGGTCGGCGCGAACTTGCGCGAAGGCAAAATCATGCGCATTCGCCCCAGAGTCAATGAAGAGGTCAACGGGCATTGGATATGCGACAGGGGCAGGTTTGAATTCGGCGGCGTTCAGACGCCTGAAAAAAGGCTCAAAATTCCCATCGCAAAAGACCCCGCGGGCGGCTATGAGCAAATTTCATGGGAGCGCGCCGTGCGAGATTTTCAATATGGCCTCTCATCCGGTGCGGGCAATTCCGCTTTTGTCTGCTCGGCCGTCCTCACAAATGAGGAGTTATACATCGTTCTAAAACTGTCCGAAGAGTTCGGCGCGGAGAGTCTTGTTTGCTCCGCAGGTGAACACACCGGAGAGAAAAAATTCGGGCTCATCAGTTCAGACCCGTTCCCCAACAGTTCGGGCGCCGGAGATTTGGGAATAAAAACCGGCGCGGGCGAGATTGAAAAACTCATAAGCGACTTGGTTGACGGTAAATTTGACTCAATGTTTGTCGCCCACGAAGACCTGCTGCGTTTCACCGCGAATCACACCGTAAGAGAGATTACGGACGCGCTCGGACGGCTTTCTTTTCTCGCCGTGCTTGACACACGCCTGTCACAAACTGCGCGTCTTGCCCACCTCCTGCTTCCGGGCGCCACTCCGTATGAAAAAGACGGGACTTTTACAAACGACAGGGGCAGGGTGCAGAGAATCCGCAAAACGCTTGACTGCCCGGGCGAAGCTCTTCAGGATTGGGAGGCGCTACTGCGTCTGGGCGGTTCAAAACCGGAGCAGTTCTTCCACGGCTCACCCGCCGAAATCATGGGCGAGATTGCCGCGAGGTTTAAACCCTATGAGCGCATGGACTACGACCTGATAGATTTTCTCGGACTGGAAAGGAAAACCGATGTCGCCGGACAGCCAACTGTTTGAAGGGGTTGTTGCCGCCGTTAAATCGGTGATTTTAATCGGCGCGGTGCTGACTGCGGTTGCCTACATGGCTTACGCTGAAAGGCGCGTGAGCGCGCTTATTCAAGACCGGCTCGGACCTAACAGGGTGGGCCCGTTCGGGTTGCTCCAGCCGCTTGCGGACGGAATAAAATTCATGTTCAAGGAAGACACCGTTCCCGCCGGCGCGAACAAGGTCATCTATTCGCTCGCACCCGCCTTTTCGCTCGTTACCGCACTCGCCGCGCTTGCAGTCATTCCAATCGGGCGCGGGGTTGAGACTGATTTGATGGGTCTGCTTCCGGCGTCTGTTTTCATCAGTTTTCAAATTGCGGACATAGACGCGGGCGTGCTCTATGTGTTCGCCGTCAGTTCGCTCAGCGTTTACGGAGTGATTCTGGGCGGATGGGCTTCAAACAGCAAATACTCCCTCATCGGCGGAATCAGGGGGATTGCGCAGATGATAAGTTACGAACTCGCGCTCGGGCTTTCGGTTGTAGGGGTTTTTGTTCTTGTCGGCTCACTTAGAATAAATGAAATCGTTGAGTATCAGAGCGGTTCATGGCTCATTTTTCCTCAGTTTCTGGGGTTTGTAATTTTCCTCATCGCTTCCTTTGCCGAGACAAACCGGCTTCCGTTTGATGTTCCCGAAGCCGAGCCGGAGATTGTCGGCGGTTATCACACCGAATACAGCGGAATGAAATTCGCGATGTTTTTCATGGCGGAATACACTCACATGATAGTTGCCTCGTGTCTTATCACAGCTCTGTATCTGGGCGGTTGGTATCCACTTCCGTTTGTCGGGTGGGGCGGGATTGACATTGACACGCATTGGTATCTGCCGCCGATAGTTTTTCTTGGAAAAGTTGCGGTGATACTTTTCTTCTTTATCTGGGTGCGGTGGACGTTGCCGCGTTTCCGTTCAGACCAGGTTATGGCGTTCGGGTGGAAGGTTCTCCTGCCGCTTTCGGTGGCAAACATACTTGGCACGGCCGTTTATTTGGCGTTGAAAGGGTGAAAAAAATAGCAGTCATAGGATCCGGTGCGGTCGGACTTTATTACGGCGCGCGGCTCGCTCAAGCGGGCAACGAGGTTCATTTTCTCGCGCGCCGCGATTTTGACGCTCTCAAAAAAGGCGGGCTCACGGTTGAAAGCAAAGACGGCGATTTTCGGATTGAAAAGCCGCTTGTTCACCGCGAGAGCCGGGAAATCGGCGGCGCGGACTGGATTATTTGCGCGCTCAAAGGCACGGCGCTTGACTCCGCACGCGAACTCATTGAACCGGTTGCGACAAGCGGCGCACGGTTGCTTGTTCTGATGAACGGAATAGGAATGGAAGAGTGGTTTTCCGAATGGTTCGCACATGAGAATATTTTTTCGGGCATAGCGTTCACGTGCATAAACAGGGGAGACCTGGGAGCCGTGCGCCATCTTGACTACGGCGCGGTTACGGTCGGGCATTTCCGTGGCGAGCCGGAAAAAACCAAAGAGGCAAAAGCGCTTTGGGACGGCGCGAAGGTGGAGGTTTTGACGACGAACAACATTCTCAGAGACAGATGGATAAAGCAGTGCTGGAATGTTCCGTTCAGTGGAATAGGGGTTTTATACGGAGGCAAATCAACGCAGTTTATTATGGGCAGTCCCACGCTTTGCTCGCAGGTTGAAAATGCTCAACGCGAAATTGTGGAAATTGCCAATGCGGATTTGCGCGCTACGGGAAGCACTGAAACCATTGATGCGGACGAGACGGTCGCAAAAATGATGGAGAATACCCGGCAAATGGAGGATTACAGTTCAAGCACGGTTTTGGATTTTCTTGCCGGCAGACCGATGGAGGTTGACATAATTTTTTCTGAAACCTTGCGCCGCGCCCGCAAATACGGTGTTGCCGCGCCCAATGTGGAGGCGATTGTCACGGTTATTGAGGCGTTTCAAACGCTGAAACTACGCGGCGACCGTGTATAATTGCCCGCCATGAGCGCTGTTAAAGACAGGTTTATTCTCGCGCTTGATTTCCCGTCAATTCACACCGCTTCGGTTTTTGCGCTGGGCTGTGTGGGAAGGGTGGGCGCATATAAGGTGGGTCCGGTGATGTTTCTCGCCGAAGGTCCGAAGGTTGTCGGGTGGTTGCAGGACAAATGCGGCGGTGGGATTTTTCTTGACCTGAAATTTCACGATATTCCCAACACGGTTGCGGGCGCGGTTTCGCGCATATCGCGCCTGAATGTTGATATGTTCACGGTCCATGCGCTTGGCGGGGAAAAGATGATAAAAACCGCGCGCGATACGGCGGCGGAGGGAGCCGAAAAACTTGATTTGCCGAGGCCGAAAGTCATCGCCGTAACCGTTTTGACAAGCCACGATGAAGCGGAGGCGAAGAAACTTTTGGGCGCGACCGACACGGTTTCAGCCGTTTTGCGGCTTGCCGAAACCGCCGAAAAAGGCGGGGCGGACGGGCTTGTGTGTTCGGGAAATGAGATTGAACCGATTAGAAAAGAATTCGGTGACAGATTCAAACTAATCGTTCCCGGAGTGCGCCTTCCGGGCGCGGATGCGGATGACCAGAGCAGGACTGTTACACCGAAAGAGGCGATTGAAAAAGGCGCGGATTTTCTCGTTATCGGACGGACGATTACGCAGTCGGACGATCCGGTAAAAACGCTTGATGAAATCGCAGAGTCAATCGCCTAAATCTCATTGGATTTCCAGTTTTCATCAACCCACAGACCTATAATTTCAATGTCGGGAAACTGCGTTTTCAGAAACCGCACGGATTCTCTGATTTGTTCAATGTGCTTTTCCTTCGGAACCGGATTTCCGGCACAGTCGTGATGACCGGCGATTGCCATGTGTTTTGAGCCGTGTCTTTCTATTGAGATTTGAACGCACCGAAGAGTCGCTTCAACCCGTGCGGGCTCGTGCCTGGACAGAATAAGGTCTTCACCCGCTTCGGTTACGCAGTCAACATAGTCCGCGCCGAACCGTTCCTTCAAATACTCAATAACGGGCAACTGAACCCGCCCGTCAATGCAGTTTATTGCAGTGCAGAATACGTTTTTCGCCAATGCTCCGTTCTCACACCGCCCGTTCTACAGAAAACGGAAAACTATCGGGCAGTTCACAACAACCCCGATTGAACCGAATTCGCCACCCGGACCCACAAGATGGCCATTTTCCACCTTGCCGAGAATGTCAAACTCCTCGGTCAAGCGGGAACGGTATCCTTTACGGACTGCCTCTTTTGTCCACACAAACGGATTCAAGTCCCACAGTGGACTGTAGTCCGTTGCGATTGTGGGAATGCCGCCCAGAACGTTAAGCGGCGTCCGTCCGTCCGAAAGGGCGCTGTTGAGCCCCTGCCGCTGGGGGTTGTCTTTGCCGGTCGGCCCGTTCACCGCAACGAAAATGCGTTCCACCGCGCTGAAAAGACTGTCATCTCCTCCGGTCGGAACATCAGCCAGAGCGGGCGTGTAGGTCGCTCCCTCAAGCGTTGCAACCACGGGGTCGGAGCCTTCCGTGGAAACATACAGAACGGGACGCGCAAAACTGAACCCTGCGGTCAGTTCCAAGGTTACCGTTCCTTCACGCGGACAGATGGCAACAACCTTGTCGTGAACAATCGAGTGGTCGGGTTTCCCTTCGCAAAAGATGTTCAACTTTTCCGCTTTGACCCCGAAAGCAACAACGGGAGCGTTGTAGATATGCCCTCCGGCGTTGACCACCCGCACGAGAGGGGAATAGTCCTTGTCTCCCACGGAGCCGGGTTTTGCTTTCTGAGGCGGGAAGAAGTTGGGCGCCTTGCCCGGAACGACTTCGCGTTTCGGAGAAAAATCCACCTTGCCGGACTTGAATTCCAGCACGGGGTTATTTTTTTCGTCCTTTATAAGAGTGGCGGTTCTGACCGCTTTGCCGATACTTGCGTAATTCAGTTTGGGAGAGTGGTTGATTCCCAATCCTTCGGCGTTGAACTTGTCCGTGGTGTCGGTAACGACATACCAGACATCGCTTCTTCCCATAACCCCGCGGTAAAGCGGCAGTTTGATGGTTCCCGCATCCAGGTCCATTTTTCCGGACTTCAGAAGTTGGTATGGTCCGATGAGTTCGCGCTGAACATCAGACGGCGCGGGACCAAAATATGTCAGTGGAATATCCGCCCCTATTGACGGCGGTGCCGGAGCGACATCGCCATCTTCATCCGCCGTTACTGCCTGCGGGGCAAGTAGCACCATCAACGCAAGCAAAACTGAAAGCACAATGCTTCCGTTTTTTAAGAGTGTGTTTTTCATCCTTATGCCTCCTCAACGGGGTTTTGTTTGTTCCGTACAAAGTCGCCCGCTGTTAGATTGTAGCCTCAATACTACATAGATTTAACGTAGCAGTCAGTATTTTATGTTGAGTTCGTGGACGGGAATTCCGGGAACGGGCGCGGTTATGCCGAATTTGGTTTTAGAGGACATGTGGATTATTTTAGGGAATTATAAAGGAAAGTTGACAAACCCGCTTTGGCTACGCAGTCAACATAGTCGGCATTGAACCGTTTTTTAACACTTGACACACCCTGCAACCCTGATACAATCCCGTTTCCCTTTCGCTCAACTTTGCGCGAAAGGCGTTCTTTGACAACTGAATATAGCTGAGCGAATAAGAAACAACGCGCCATCTTGTTTCGAGTGTTTTTATGCCTCGTGGACAAGATACGCAGGGCAAACGGTGGATGCCTATTGTAGCAGACAGCGATGAAGGACGTAGTAAGTTGCGATAAGCCCCGGGGAGCGGCTAAACACGCTTTGATCCGGGGATCTCCGAATGGGGAAACCTAATCGGGCAAAACCCGATTATGGCGTCGTGAATACATAGCGGCGTCAAGCAGACGAGGGGAAGTGAAACATCTCAGTACCCTCAGGAAAAGAAATCAACCGAGATCCCCCTAGTAGCGGCGAGCGAACGGGGAACAGCCTAAACCATATGAGTGTCAAGACACGGCGTTGCTCATACGGTGTTACGGGGTTTGACTTCAGAGGTTCCGTGAAACCTCTGCGGAAGTTACAAATTCGGAAGTTAGCAGAACCGGTTGGAAAACCGGACCATAGGGGGTGAGAGTCCCGTAAGCGAAAACTTTCGAACTTCCGTGTCGAATTCCCAAGTACTCCGGCACACGAGAAATGTTGGAGGAATTCGGGAGGACCACCTTCCAAGGCTAAATATGTGCTGCTGACTGATAGTGAACTAGTACCGTGAGGGAAAGGTGAAAAGTAACCCGATAAGGGTAGTGAAATAGAACCTGAAACCGTTTGCCTGTAACCAGTCGGAGGACTATGCCCGGGGCTTGCTCCGGGAATGTCTGACGGCGTGCCTTTTGCCTAATGAGCCGGCGAGTTATTGTCATTGGCAAGGTTAAGCCGATAGAGGTGTAGCCGAAGCGAAAGCGAGTCTTAAACGGGCGACAAGTCACTGGCAATAGACCCGAAGCGAACCGACCTATCCATGGCCAGGGTGAAGCGAAGAGAAAACCTTTGTGGAAGCCCGAACCGTTTAGGGGGTGAAAACCTATCGGATGAGCTGTGGATCGGAGTGAAAGGCTAATCAAGGTTCGTGATAGCTGGTTCTCCCCGAAATATATTTTGGTATAGCCTCATGTGATACAACGCGGAGGTAGAGCACTGGTTGGGCTAGGGGGTCGAGAGATCTACCAACCCCAGTCAAACTCCGAATGCCGCGTTGGACAGCGTGGGAGTCAGTCCCTGGGAGATAAGTTCCAGGGGCAAAAGGGAAACAGCCCAGACCGTCAGCTAAGGCCCCCAAATCCAGACTAAGTGGAAAAGGAGGTAAGTAAGCATAGACAGCCAGGAGGTAGGCTTAGAAGCAGCCATCCTTCAAAGAAAGCGTAACAGCTCACTGGTCGATGCTTACTTGCGCCGAAAATGAATCGGGGCTCAAGTCTGGTGCCGAAGCTGCGGGTTGTCCGACCGGTTCGCCGGTCGGGCAGCGGTAGGGGAGCGTTCCCGTCGGATTGAAGGGTTACCGTGAGGAGACCTGGACCGTCGGGAAGTGAGAATGCCGGCATGAGTAGCGACAAAAGCGGTGAGAATCCGCTTCGCCGAAAACCTAAGGTTTCCTGGGCAAGGCTCGTCCTCCCAGGGTTAGTCGGGACCTAAGACGAGGCCGAAAGGCGTAGTCGATGGAAAACAGGCCAATATTCCTGTACCACTTAGTCCGAGCGACGAGGGGACGGAGAAGGGCAGGTCATCCGGGTGTTGGATTACCCGGTTTAAGCTGGTAGAGGGAAGGAACAGGAAAATCCGTTCTTTCATTAACCTCGAGAAGCGAATACGAGGGGCATTCGTGCCCCACAAAGTGACCAATCCCATGCTTCCAAGAAAAGCCTCTAAGTGTTGACGACTGAGTGCTCGTACCGTAAACGGACACACGTAGGTGAGTAGAGAATACTAAGGCGCGTGAGAGAACTTCGGCTAAGGAACTCGGCAAATTAGCCCCGTAACTTAGGGATAAGGGGTGCCCGCATTACGTGAAGACCTTTTCGGTTGGAGCGGAGGCGGGTCGCAGTAACAAGGCGGTGACGACTGTTTACCAAAAACACAGGGCTCTGCAAAGGCGCAAGCCGACGTATAGGGCCTGACACCTGCCCGGTGCCGGACGGTTAAGGGGACTTGTCATTCCACTTCGGTGGGAGAAGCTCGGAACCGAAGCCCCGGTAAACGGCGGCCGTAACTATAACGGTCCTAAGGTAGCGAAATTCATTGTCGGGTAAGTTCCGACCTGCATGAAAGGTGTAACGATCGCCGCACTGTCTCGGCCGAAGGCTCAGCGAAATTGTGGTTCCGGTGAAGACGCCGGATACCCGCTACGGGACGGAAAGACCCCGTGCACCTTTACTGCAACTTGGCATTGAGTTCTGGTGTTGCTTGCGTAGAATAGGTGGGAGTCTGTGAAACCCTGCTTTTGGGCAGGGTGGAGACATCAGTGAAATACCACCCTTGCAACTCTGGAGTTCTAACTTAGGTCCGTTATCCGGATCAAGGACAGTGTCAGGCGGGTAGTTTGACTGGGGCGGTCGCCTCCTAAAGAGTAACGGAGGCGTGCAAAGGTTCCCTCAGCCCGATTGGAAACCGGGCTTCGAGTATAAAGGCATAAGGGAGCTTGACTGCGAGACCGACAGGTCGAGCAGGGACGAAAGTCGGCCTTAGTGACCCGGTGGTTCTGTGTGGAAAGGCCATCGATCAACGGATAAAAGGTACGCCGGGGATAACAGACTAATCTCCCCCAAGAGTTCACATCGACGGGGAGGTTTGGTACCTCGATGTCGGCTCATCGCATCCTGGGGCTGGAGAAGGTCCCAAGGGTTTGGCTGTTCGCCAATTAAAGCGGTACGCGAGCTGGGTTCAGAACGTCGTGAGACAGTTCGGTCCCTATCTGTAGCGGGCGTAGGAAATTTGCGAGGATTTGCTCCTAGTACGAGAGGACCGGAGTGAACGCACCTCTGGTGTATCAGTTGTCGCGCCAGCGGCAGCGCTGAGTAGCTATGTGCGGAAGGGATAACCGCTGAAAGCATCTAAGTGGGAAGCCCCCCTCAAGATTAGATTTCCCGGGACTTTTAGTCCCCTTAAGGTCACTTGGAGATTACGAGTTTGATAGGACGGAGGTGTAAGCACAGTAATGTGTTGAGCTGACCGTTACTAACCGACCGTGAGGCTTCTCCACGAGGCTTAAAACCACTTGAAAAAAGATGGACGTTGTTTCTTATTCGCGCTAGTTATGTTTGGTTGTGATTCCGTACAATTTACTCCTCAATTATTAAAATGGGTTTGTTAATGAACAAGAGTAGGGTAAATGTCATATTTTGTATTGTGGCATTACTGTTAGTTGTAGGGTGTTCAGGCAGTGTATCTTCGGTCAATTCTGCTTCCGAGTTCAGAGAGAAGATCACTTTGTTAGAAAAAGGTAATAAACAGGTGACAAAGGAAATAGTCACGGAGTTGGAAAGAGAAATAACAAGATTGGAGTCAGGAGACAAAGAAGCAACCAAGAGGATTATTACTGTATTAAGAAAAGAGGCGACAAAACTAGAAAAACAACAGGAAATAGATGAAATATCAAGAGGGGGTGTGATGAGTATAGGTTCGCGGGCGAGGGAGTTACGGGCGAGAGAGTTAAGAGAATACGCTACAATGTTGGAAGACGGAGATAAAAACACCATCAAAGAGATAGCAAAATCATTAAAAATCTTAGTCTCTCGATTTGAATCTGGAGACAAAAGGGTTAAGGAACAAATAGTTGTTAGAATGAAAAATGTAGCAGAGGAATGGAAATTAGAGAAAAAAGAATCGTTCCCATCGCGCCCAAATTACCGAAGAAAAGATGAGAATAACAACCGGACTCACAAGGAATGGGGAAGATGTGATAATCATTGTACCGATGAGTGCGATGCTGTTCGTAGCATAGAAAAAAGATTTGGCAGGTCTTTTGGTAGTTCTTTGTGGATAGGATGCTTTGATGCGTGTAAAAGGTCTTGCTATTAAGAAGAGAGTAGGCAATTTTAATTAGTATTTGGTTTATAATTACAAACAACAAGACAGGGGAGGATTCCATCATGAATTCAATTATCAGATATTTTGTCATTTGCGCGGTTTTCGCGCTGTCCGCTTCGGCTATCGCTCAGGCTCAGGTAGCTGAGGACTCGGCGAGCAACATTCCGTATGTCGGTTTGGACGCGGGATTTTCCCTTGCTTCGGCCGAGTTTGAGACTTCCGACAACGATGTGCCGTCCAGATGTGACCTCCACTACGCCGGAAGCGATGGGATTGTCCCGTCCAGCGCCGCCAATTTTTCGGCCCTCCGGACCACCACTGGGGTCGGTGGCTGTTCCGGCGGGAGTTCCACTTGGAAGCATGACTTTGGCACAAGCCTCGGCCACACGGTCGGCGTTACCGTCGGAGTATCCAAAATCACAGGACTGCCTCTCAGGGCGGAGATTGAATATCTTTACCGCAATAACGAGTTTAACGAAAAAGTTGACCCCGACTTTGGCGGGCCCAAATCGCCTGAATTTGTGTCGGAGTTCGGAGGTTTGTCATACGGGGAACTCGGAGATGTTGAGTCTCACAATCTTTTCGCCAATGTTTACTACGATTTCCACCTGGACAACTCAAGCATCACTCCCTACATAGGAGGAGGGTTGGGGTGGTCCAGAACGAAGTTTGATTTGGTCCATTTCTTTCAGAGGAACAATGGTGGAGACACAGCCGACGGCAGTAACGGGCATCCAGGCGCCGCCGTCGCCGACTGCGAACCCACCGCCACCAATGACTGCGTGCTTGAAATTCTGGAAGGCGTTGTCAGTTACGCAAACAACACGCACGAGGATTCCACTATCGGCTTTCAGGTCTTGCTCGGGTTTGACTACGCGCTGTCCAAGAAACTTTCCGCAGGTTTGAAACTTCGCTGGGCTTACTTTGGAGACATTGAAGGCGACAGAGAGCAGTGGGACACGCTCAGAAGCCACAGGTCAACCATTACTGATCCGGACGCGACCGACGTTGATGATCTTGGAAGGGGCAACATCGTTACCTACCAGACCACACTTAAAAGCGATCAGTTCTGGGGCGCGGCGCTAAGTTTGAAATACTATCTCAACTAAAGCGTGGACGCGTGGGTTTTAAGAAAGTCTTATTAATTATTCTTGTTGTGATAATCGCGGCGGCGGCATACTTCATTGTCGCCAAGCCGCAGATTGAAGTCCGCATTACTGAAAAACAGATTCAAACCCGTCTGGAAAAGCAGTTTCCCCACGAAAAAAGATATCTCATTCTTTTCAAAACCGTTCTTTCAGAACCGCAAGTGCGGCTTGAAAAAGGCAACGATTTTATCGGGGTTGGTTGTTCAATTTCCGTTTTTTTGACGGGCGTTGAGACGCTGAAAAGCAGGGTTTACGCAGAAACCGAAATTCATTACGATTCCAAAACGGGCTCGGTCTATCTCACCAATCTCAGCCTGAAAAAATTTGAACTTCAGGGGCTTCCGGCGGAAACTGAAAAAATCGTCCGTGAGATTATAGGGGAAGCAGTGCTGGAGATTTTTACAAAAAAACCGGTTTACCAGTTGGAAAAAAGCGGCAAAACCGGCAAGATCGCTCACGCGATTTTCAAAGATATAAAAATAACAGACGGTATGCTGGTTCTTGTTTTTGGCTTGTAGAGATATTTCCGCAGTTCTTATTGCCGGTGTTTCTTAAACCTTTGACTGATAAAGTCCGCCTTCGAGTTGCTCCATCAACCCCTCCATTTCAAGTTCAAGCAGAAAAGTGGAAACCGAGGATACGGGCTTTCCGGTTTTTTTCGCTATTTCGTCAATGTGGAGCGGTTTTTGGCGTGTTAACTCAAGAAGTTTTTTCTTCTCTTCAGACAGTGCGGCAAATTTTTCCCTGTTCTGATCGGATGTGTCGTCCGCACCGTTTTTCAGATGTTTCAGAAGAGCGATCTCTTCGGTTATGTCGCTCGCGTTCTCAACCAGTTTCGCGCCTCTCTTGATAAGGGAGTTTGTTCCCTCGCTCATGGTCTCTCCAATCCTTCCGGGCACAGCGAACACATCTCTGTCCTGCTCAAGAGCCAATTTTGCCGTTATGAGAGCGCCGCTTTTATTTGCCGCCTGCACCACCACTGTGCCGAGTGAAAGCCCGCTTATGACTGAATTGCGTTCGGGGAAATTTGTTTTGTCGGGCTCAGTTCCAAGCGGGAAAGCCGAAATAACGGCGCCGTTTTTCGCGATGCTGTTGTAGAGTTCGTGATTTTCCGGTGGGTAGATGAAGTCAAGCCCGCTTCCGAGGACTGCGACCGTGCGCCCGCCCGCGTTTATCGCCGCTTTGTGAGCCGCTGAGTCTATGCCTCTTGCCATTCCACTTACGACGCAAACTCCAACTGCCGCAAGTTCGGCGGACAGAAACGCAGTTGAATCCGTTCCGTATTTTGACGGAGAACGCGAGCCCACTATCGCGACCGCGAGCGAATCCCGCTTTGTTATCTCGCCGAAAACATAGAGAACCGCCGGCGCGGAATAAATCTGTTTCAGATTTTCCGGATAGCGGTTGTCCGAGAGAGTGATAATTTCAAAATTCCGCTTTCGGGCTTCGGAAACCTCTTTTTCCACTTTTTGCCAGTCAGAAAAGTTTTTGACAAGTTTTTCGGTTTCCGAGCCGATTCCGTCAATCCGCGTGAGAGCGCCCGGCGTTCGCGCCTCTTTGAAAACATTTTCCGCCGAGCCGCACCCCGCAACCAGATTGCTGATGAGAACATTGCCGAGCCCTTTAATAAAACTTAGAGCGATGAAACAAGATTTTTCGTCCATTGTTCAGAAGTTGATATAATAACTGAAAGAGAAAAAGCCGAAAATGGAAATTTTTTTGATTATCGCCATCGTCATCGCCATCGTCAGTGTCATTTCCGCCGTTCTTGCGTATCTTGCGTATAGAAAAAAGAACACCGAAAACACCGAGCAAAAGATTGAAATCGCCAAACTTGAAACGGCAATCGTCAAAGAGCGCGAGGCGCATGAGCGTGAGATAAAAGCCCTGAAAGACTCAGAACAGCGTCTCACAAAAGAGTTTGAAAATCTTGGCAATAAAATTTTTGACGATAAAAGTGAAAAGTTTGAGAAAATAACTCTTAAACCGTTTAAGGAACAAATCAGCAAGTTTGAGAGTGTTCTTAAAACGAAGGGCGAAGAGCATATTGAGTTGAAAACGCAGTTGGAAAATGTGCTTAAAGCGGGTGAAAAGGTTTCCAAACAGGCATATGATTTGGAACAAGCTCTTAAAAACCGCTCAGATGTACGCGGCAGATGGGGCGAGATGACCCTCAAAAGAATTGCCGAATTGGCGGGAATGGTTGAGCATTGTGATTTTGACACACAGGTTCACTCAACCGACAATGGCGAAATTCAGCGTCCCGACATGATTGTTCATTTACCCGAACGCGGTGTGATTGTCGTGGATGCCAAAACAAATCTTAACGCCTACCTGGAATCCTTGTCATCGAACGATGAGCAACAGGCAAAAGATCTTCTCAAAAAACACGCACAAAATATAAAAGACGAAGTTTCCAAGCTTTCAAAAAAGGCGTACTGGGAGGCGCAGAAAGATTCGCCCGAATTTGTTGTTTTGTTTGTCCCGGGCGACCATTTTTTGTCGGTTGCACTGCAACATGACCCCGATCTTCAGGAAAAAGCGATGGAAAACAAGGTAGTCCTTGCAACTCCCAACACGCTTTTCGCGCTTTTACGCGCCATCGCTTTCGGTTGGCAGCAGAAAAAGGCGTCTGAAAACAGTGAACAGATTAGAGAGGCGGGAGAGGAACTGTATAAGCGGTTTGAGACCTTCTATTCGCATTTTGAATCCATAGGCAAAAGCATCGGCTCGGTTACAAAACATTACAACAGCGCCGTCGGCTCATTTGAGCAAAAGGTCAGACCTCAAGGGCGCCGTTTTGAAAAACTCGGAATAAACAGGGAACTGAAAGAGGGAACTGAAATCACAGAAACAACGCGCACTCCTTCTTTGACTTCCGGTGCGCAAGAAGAAGGAGAAATTGAGCAATGAGCTATAAAAATGAAAAATTCGCTTTCCTGTTTTATCTTGCCGACCGTCTCGGCGGTCCGCTTGTCGCCGCCACACTTGTCGTCTGTCTGCTGTCCGGCCAAATGGAGATGAGCCACGTTGTACTTTTTTCCATAGGGTTTGTGTTGTTTGTTGTCTCATACATTCACAACATGCGGCATCACTAAAATATGCCAAGCCATTTTGTTCTGAGGTTACGGCAGCGCGCAAGTTGCGCCGCATAGGATTTTTTGCGCTTCTCAACCTTTCGCGCGGTTTCAATCAGCCATTGCTTTTTTTTGTGCGTTCCCTTGCGATATCCCGTCCAGCCTTCGTGGTAGGCGAGATACAGATTGTAGGCATCGTGTGAGTCTATTCTGAGAAGCCGCGTGCTTTTGCCGTTATACCACCCGATAAAATCGGCGGCATCTTTGAAGTCCGAACGGCGCGTTGTAAACCCGCCTTTTTTCGTCTCTTTCAAATACTGTTTCCATGTTTTGTTGACCGCTTGCGAGTATCCCGAAGCGGATGAGACTCTTTTCCATGGAATAATCCAGAGGATTTTTCTTCTCGGCTGTTTCGCTCTTTTTCTGAAACTTGATTCCTGACGAATGAACGCCATCGTTACAGGTATGGGAACGCCCCATTTTTTCTCCGTTCTCAAGACATCGCCATACCAGCCCCGTTTCTCTTTGAGAATCGCACACGCGTTGTTGATGTCCGGCGGGACATAGGAGCCGATGCAACCGGCGAGAGGTAACAGCGCTATTAAGACAAAAAAACGCCGCATAGGTTTTATTTTCCCCATGCCCCGCCGCCCGGGGTTTCCACTCTGAGAATATCTCCCTTACGCGCCTTAAAACTCTGTTTGGGTTTGAGTTCGGTTTTCTTTCCATTGCGAATCAGAAAGTTCTTTCCGCTTTTGCCTTTTTCACCGCCCTCTATTGCCCACGGGCGGTGTTTTCTCCTTTCGGTAATGATTGATACTGTCGCCGGCTCAAGAAATCTGTATTCCCTCACAATGCCGTCCCCGCCGCAAAACTTTCCTTTTCCGCCTGAGTTTTTCCGTATGGAATAAGACTCAATACGAACGGGCAATTCTCTCTCAATCGCTTCTATCGGTGTGTTGAGCGTGTTTGTCATATGAGTCTGCACGGCGGACACGCCGTCCGCTCCGCGTCTTCCGCCCATTCCGCCCCCGATTGTTTCGTAATAAACGAATTCCCGTCCGCCGCGCCCGCAGGAGCCGAAGGTTATGTTGTTCATCGTTCCGGCGCCCGCCGCCTGTATTTTCTCAGGAACCGCTTTTGCGAGCGCGCCGAAAACCGTGTCCGCAACCCTTTGTGAAGTCTCCACATTGCCCGCCGCTATGGCGCTCGGATACCGCGCTTTGAGCAGAGAGTTTTCGCCTGTAACAATTTTGATTGCTCTCAAAGGGCCCGAATTAAGCGGAATATCGCCCGGCGCGAGGCACTGAAAGGCGTATAGAGCCGCCGAAGTGGTAACGCTGAAAGGCGCATTCACGCACCCTTTGACCGGCGGTGAACTTTGCGACAAATCAACAACCGCTTCACTTCCGCTGATTTTCACCGCAGCCTTCACGGGTATGTTATTCGTTCCCGCGCCGTCATCATCCAGAAAATCCGTGAATTTGTATTCGCCGTCCGGAATCTTCATTATGGCCTCACGCATCATTTTTTCGGCATAATCAACAAGCCGCTCCGCCGAATTGCAAATGGTTTTGACCGAGTATTTTCGCGCTGTTTCACGCAACCGTTTTGCGCCCTCTTCAAGAGCCGCTATTTGAGCGTTCAGGTCGCCGAACCGCTCTTCGGGATTTCTCATTCCGGCGACGAGTTTTTTCAACAGCCGTTTGTCCGGCTTCCCATTTTTCGCTATACGGGTCGGCGCGATTACTATTCCCTCCTCATCTATTGAGGTGGAAAGCGGCATTGAGCCGGGTGTTTTGCCACCGACATCGGTATGGTGGGCGCGCGCCGCTATATAAAAATACGGCTTGCCGCCGATAAAAACCGGAATAACGCAAGTGATGTCCGGCAGGTGTGTGCCGCCTTTGAACGGGTCGTTCAGTATGAAAATGTCTCCGTCCGATATTTCGTGATCTTCAAGAACCGCGGCGACCGAGAAAGACATTGAGCCGAGATGAACCGGAATGTGCGCCGCCTGCGCTATCATTTCCCCTTTTGCGTTAAATATGGCACATGAGTGGTCGCGCCGCTCTTTGATGTTCGGCGAGAAAGACGAACGCATCAGGCGCGTGCCCATCTCCTCGGCTATTCCGGAGAGTACGTTGTTGAAAATATCCAGCTCAAAGCGGTCAAGCGGCGGCATTTGTTCTATTTTACAGCAAAGTCGGCGAAGGATTTACTCCAAATGGCAAAAAGTGAGTAAAATCACTCCGTATTGTCAAACCAGCCACAAAATCAAATGCCCGACGGATGGGAAAGGGCTCTTAAAATCCTGCGCGAGACCTTCGGTTTTTCCGATTTTCTTTCCGGTCAGGAAGAGATTATACGGACGCTTCTACGCGGAACCGACGCGATTGTCGTTATGCCGACAGGCGGCGGGAAATCGCTTTGTTATCAAATTCCGTCCATTGCGCGCGAGGGAACGGGTGTTGTGATTTCCCCTCTTATCGCACTTATGAAAGATCAGGTTGATGGCTTGCGCCAATACGGGGTCCGCGCGGCATTTTTGAATTCAAGCATGTCTGCTTCCGAGCGTCGCGACACGAAAGACGCTTTGCTCGGCGGGTGTCTTGACCTGATTTATGTCGCGCCCGAGGGGTTGCTTTCCGGCGGGCTGATTGAGATGTTTGAAAAGGTGAAGATTGCGCTTTTCGCGATTGACGAGGCGCACTGTGTATCGCGCTGGGGGCACGATTTTCGTCCCGAATATTTGGAGTTGTCCGTTCTTGCCGACCGTTTTCCGGGCACGCCGCGCATCGCCCTTACCGCCACGGCGGACGGAATGACACAGCGGGGAATTGCCGAGCAGTTGAATCTGCAGTCGGCGGAAAAATATATCGCCGGTTATGACCGTCCTAACATTTGTTACATGATAAGCGAGGAGCCCGGAGCGAGGGCGGCTCTGCTTGAATTTATCAATTCCAAACACAAGGGCGACAGCGGGATTGTTTACTGTCTGTCGCGCAAAGGGGTGGAAAAAGCCGCCGAATGGCTTTCTTCAAAGGGGCTTGAAGCGATTCCCTATCACGCGGGAATGACAAAGGCGGAAAGGGAGAAAAATCACAACCGTTTTTTGCGCGAGGACGGGATTGTTGTTGTGGCGACCGTTGCTTTCGGAATGGGAATTGACAAGCCCGATGTGCGTTTTGTCGCGCACTTGAATCTGCCGAAAACAGTAGAGTCCTACTATCAGGAAACCGGTCGCGCCGGTCGGGACGGTTTGCCCGCAAGCGCGTGGATGAGTTACGGGCTGCAGGATTTGGTGATCCTGATTCAAATGGTTGAAAACTCCGAAGCCGATGAAGAATTCAAAAGAGTTGAACGCTCAAAAATCAACTCTCTGCTGGGGTTTTGCGAAACCGCCGGGTGTAGAAGGCAGTCGCTTCTCGGATATTTTGGCGAGCGGCACGGGGGCCTGTGCGGCAATTGCGACAACTGCATTTCTCCGCCCGAAACATGGGACGGAACGGTTGCCGCGCAAAAGGCGCTTTCCTGTGTTTACCGCACGGGTGAACGGTTTGGTGTGAATTATCTGGTAGATGTTTTGCTCGGCAAGGGCAGTGAAAGGATACGGAATTTCCAGCATGACAGGTTGAAAGTTTACGGAGCGGGAGCCGAATATGACGTCTCTCAGTGGCGCTCGGTGATAAGGCAGCTTGTCGCAGCCGGCGCGCTTGCTCCCAAATCCGATGGTTACGGAGGACTTTGTTTGACGGAAAAGGGAGATGCTTTGATGCGCGGAAAGGGGGAGATGCTTTTCCGCAAACTTCCGAAAAGGGAAGAAAAACCCAAGAAAGAGATAAAGGCGAGAGCTTCCCGTGTTTCAAAAGAGCTTGGCGAAACGGACATACCGCTTTTTGAAAAACTACGCGAACTGCGCTCAAAATTCGCGCGTGAGCAGAGTGTTCCGCCATATGTGATTTTTCACGATGCGGCCCTCGCTGAGATGGCGAAGGAGAAACCGGCGGACTTGTTGCAGATGTCTTTTATTTCCGGCGTCGGGAGCGTGAAACTGGATAAATACGGAGAGGAGTTTTTGAAGGTTGTGAAAGAGTTTAAGGAAGAAACGTCCGTAGATTAAACGGAAAGTCCCCTATGTCCGCGCGCAATTATGTCCGCGCGCAATAAAAAAGCGCCGCTTTTACACGGCGCTTTTTTATTGCCGTTTTATTTTTCAATCAAACATCAAAGTAGAGAACAAACTCCTGCGGAACGGGTCTCAGCCGAATGGGGTTGACCTCATTTTCCATTTTGTAGTCTATCCACGTTTTGATCAGGTCTTCATCAAACACCCCGCCTTTGAGAAGGAAGTCGTGGTCTTTCTCAAGGGACTGCAACGCCTCTTCAAGAGACGCGGGAACCGAAGGAATGTTTTCCAACTCTTCGGGACCGAGCGCGTAGATGTCTCTGTCCATCGGGTCGCCGGGTTTGATTTTGTTCTCAATCCCGTCAAGACCGGCCATCAGCATCGCTGAAAAAGTCAGGTAGCCGTTGCATGAAGGGTCGGGGAATCTGCACTCAAGCCGCTTTGCCTTGGGGCTCGGAGAATACATCGGTATTCTCACCGCCGCGCTTCTGTTTCTTGCCGAGTAGGCGAGGTTGACCGGCGCTTCAAAGCCCGGCACAAGCCGTCTGTATGAATTCGTGGTTGAGTTGCTGAAAGCACAAATCGCGCGCGCATGCTTGAGTATGCCGCCTATGTAATGCATCGCGGTTTCACTCATTCCGGCATATCCGTTGCCCGCAAACAGCGGTTTGCCTTTCTTCCACAGCGACTGGTGAACATGCATTCCGGAGCCGTTGTCATCAAACAGCGGTTTGGGCATAAAGGTTACCACTTTGCCGTGTCTGCGCGCGACATTGCGACAGATGTATTTATACCACATCATCTGGTCGCCCATTGTCATCAGGGGTGCGAACTTCATGTCAATCTCCGCCTGTCCGCCGGTTGCGACCTCGTGGTGGTGCGCCTCAACAACAATTCCCATTTCCTGCATAACGGAAACCATTTCAGACCGAAGGTCGTGGTGGCTGTCCGCCGGAGGAGTGGGGAAGTATCCTTCTTTGTGCCTCAGTTTGTATCCGAGGTTGGGGAAGTCATCACTTCCGGAGTTCCAGATTCCCTCATCGGAATCCACAAAGTAGTATCCGGAATTAGCCGTCTGGTCGTAACGGATGTCGTCAAGAATGAAAAACTCAAGTTCCGGACCAAAGTGAGCCACATCTGCCACACCCGTACTTTTCATATACGCTTCGGCTTTGCCCGCGATGTTTCTGGGGTCGCGCGAATAGGGCTCTTTTGTAATCGGGTCAACGATGTTGCACAGAACGGCAACCGTGGGTTTTTCCATAAACGGGTCAAGCCGGACGGTTACGGGGTCGGGCACGGTGAGCATGTCGCTCGCGTTGATTGTTTTCCAGCCCCTTATGCTTGAGCCGTCAAATCCCATTCCATCTTCAAAAGACGAGGCGTCAAACTCAGACGCCGGAACGGTGAAATGCTGCCACATTCCGACAAAGTCAAGAAATCGCAGGTCTATGTATTCCGCCTTGCTGTCTTTTATAAACTTGACCGCTTTTGCGACCTCCGTCTTGTTGGTTCTAACACGGCTCGGAGCCGCCTTTTTTGGTGTTTTTTTAGCCACTTTTTTCTCCTTCCGGCGGGGTCGGATGCGGGAACCGCTTTTGTTTAACCAACCCCTTGGTATGGCGGATTTTACATAACGCCGTCTTGTGCGTCAAACAGTCCGCCGCCCTTTTCGCGGGTGTATAATGTGCCTTATGAAGAACATAAAACTTGGCTACGATTTCCACGATTCACGACTTCTCAAAGCCGCTTTCACGCACCGCTCATACAGAAACGAAAAAGGCGGCGATGTGGATAATCAACGGCTTGAATTTCTCGGCGATTCCGTTGTCGGGTGTGTTGCCGCCGAAGATTTATGGAAGATTTTTCCCGAAGCGGACGAGGGTGAACTTTCGGTCAAGAGAAGCAGCATTGTGAGCGGCGAAAACCTTGCGGGCTACGCGAGGGGTCTGGGTTTGGGCAAATGCATGTTGCTTGGTAAAGGCGAGGAAAAGAGCGGAAGGGAAAGGGAGTCAAACCTCGCCGATGTGTTTGAAGCGGTTGTAGGCGCCGTTTTTCTTGACGGCGGTTACGGCGCGGCGCGCGAGTTTGTATCCGGTTTGATTTTGAGCAACAGGGAAAAATGGAGCGTTACCACTGATTACAAATCCGAACTGCAAAAGGCGTTTCACAAACTCACGGGCGCTCTTCCCGTCTATGAAACCGCGGAAACGGGACCTGTGTATGAAAGGTATTTTTTCAGCGCCGTGGGAGACGGTTCAAAGATTTCCGGCAGAGGGCAGGGCAGAAGCAAAAAAGAGGCGGAACAGCGCGCGGCGAAAGAGGCGCTTGGGTCGCTCTAAATCAGATATCGCTTACTCTCAAAACCACGGCGGGTGTTTTTGTTATGCGTTTTTCAATCCCCGCGACCGCGGCGCGCATGTTTTCCCCGGTTGTCCGCCGCGTCATTATTACAACGGGCACTTTCTTTGCCGAGCCGCCCGGTTTTTGAATTACCGACTGTATGCTGATGCCCGATTTTCCGAGCGCGGCGGAGATTTTTCCGAGCACTCCCGGCGCGTCTTTGGCTTGAAATTTTGCATAGAACCTGCTTTTTACACTTTGCGCGGGCTTAAGGCGGGGTGTTTTTCTGTTTTGTGAAAAACTTTCCGACGGATAAGCGCTTCCGCCGCGCGCTATTCTGACAACATCGCTCACAACCGCACTCGCCGTCGGCATCATTCCCGCGCCCATTCCGTAAAACATCGCCGGACCGACACGGTCCCCCTCCACGCGCACGGCGTTGAAAGCTCCGTTCACCGAGGCGAGTTGCGTGTCATTGCCCACAAGTGCGGGATACACTCCCGCTTCTATCGCGCCGCCTGATATTTTTGCGGTCGCGAGCGGCTTGATTTTGTATCCGAACTCCCGCGCGTAAGAGATGTCCGCCGAGTCTATGCCCGCTATTCCCTCAACTGTGATGTCTTTCAGGCTGAAGAGGTTTCCCCATGCGAGCGCAATCAGTATCAGCAGTTTGTGAGCCGAGTCCGTGCCGTTGACGTCAAAAGACGGGTCGGCTTCGGCGTATCCCTCGCGTTGCGCGTCCGCGAGCGCCTGTTTGAAGGTCTGCCCCCCGGCGGACATTTTGTGCAGTATGTAGTTTGAAGTTCCGTTCATTATGCCGTGAATGGAAACTATTTTGTTCGCGCAAAATCCTTCGCGAAGCCCCTGAATAAGCGGAATCCCTCCCCCGACGCTGGCCTCAAACCCGACTTCCACCCCTTTTTTCGCGGCGGCGGAAAAAATCTCTTTTCCTTTGAGCGCGAGCAATGCCTTGTTCGCGGTAACAAGATGCTTGCCGTTTTTAATCGCCGCAAGCGCAAATTTGCGCGCGGCGGTTGTGCCTCCGATGAGCTCAATGATAGTGTCAATTTCCGGGTCGTTAATCAGTTCGTAAGCGTCTTCCGTGAAAAGGGTTTTAGGTATTTTGATCGGTCTTTTTCTGTTCGGTTCGGTGTCCGCAATGCGTTTAATTACAAGGTCAACGCCGGTTTTTCGCTTGATGATTTTACGACTGCTCCGAACAACTTCATAAACCCCGCACCCGACCGTGCCCGCGCCGATGAGTCCAATTTTGACCTTTTTTTCCGTATTGTTTAGCATTTTCGTAAATCCCGTGCCGTTCCGCAGATTCTTAAAGCAACGGATTGAAAGTATAATATATAGATGTAGGTGATGTAGATGTATAAAAAACTTATTGCCTCATTGTGTCTGTTGTTGGCGGTTACGGGATGTCCGGGAGGTTCCGGCTCGGCGGGAACTCCTGCTGCTCCGGTTGCTGAGGTTACTGAGGTTCCGTTGCCGCCCCCGAATCCACTTCCACTTCCAATCCTGCCTTCGGGCCTGTCTCTGGTTGAGACCTCTTCGGGGCTTGAGAGTGAATATGCGGCGGTGCAGACCGTAAATCACTCGGCGTTCACCTTGGTGAAGATTCCGGGCGCCTACGCAAACATATATTCAGAATTGGGCGCGGAATACGCGGGACATCCGGGTTTGGGGAGCAGAGTCGGCGTTATTGACTCAGGCTTTGACGTTTCCCATCCGTCATTTGTTGGCAAGGATGTGACTATTTTCGAAGCGTTAAGCGACCGGGTTGTCAGGGTGGAAACGGGAAACAGCGAGAGATTGATTGCTTTTCACGGCACGGCGGTTTCGGGAACCGCAACGGCGCGTCCCACTCGGTCCTCAGATCCTTCACTGTCAATTCAGGGAGTTGCTCCCGCCGCGAGCCTGACAGTTATTGTCGTCCCACTTGGTTCCGGTTCGCCTCCGAATCAGGAGATTAGCGCCGCAAGCGAATCTCAACTTCTCACCCGTGGCTTTGACCGTTATAGCCGGGCAATCAGATTCATGCTTGACCCCGCCCGGCAGCATTTGGATGCGCTTAATTTAAGTTTCGGTTTAATCAGTAATGTCGAAGATTATTCCGAGGAGACACTTCGAATGGCGTTTCCTGAAACCCTTACGGCTCTTGCCCAGCAATACAGGCAGGACAAGGTTGTTGTCGTAATGGCGGCGGGAAACTCTAACAGAAAGCGTTGCGTTGCCGGTTCGCTAAGTTGCACAATAGAGGAGCCGGACTTTCTTGATCCGACCGTGATACGCACCCTTTTTGACGGTTCTTCGCCGAGCATATATTCGGGGCTTATGGCGAAGATACTGGAATTGCGGGGGCATACGGTTGCCGTTGTGTCTGTCAATCCGGTTACCGGATTGATTTCAGATTTTTCCCAGAGATGCGGAATTGCGGCGCAGTGGTGTATTGCCGCTCCGGGTGAGAATATTCCCATTCCGGTTTCCAGAGTTCGGAGTGACGGCGTTGATCATCGAATAGGAAGCAGGTCAGGCACCTCATTCGCCGCGCCGATTGTGTCAGGCGGGCTCGCTCTTTTGAAGCAGATTTTCAGAGGGCAGATGACCGGCCCGCAGATGTTGTTGCGCCTTTTTGAGACCGCAGACAAAAGCGGTTCTTACGCTGACACAGCGGTTTACGGACAGGGGCTTTTGGACCTCAAAGCCGCCACAGAGCCGGTCGGAACGCTTATGGTCGCCGGCAGAGGGGCTGATTTTGTCAGCACTGACCCCGGTTTGTTCTCCGCGCTTGCCGACATGAAGTTGCGCACGGGCGGTGCGCTTGGAGATTCTCTCAAAACCGCTTTTCAAGGAGGGGAAATCGCCGCTTTTGATTCCCTTGGCGCGCCATTCTGGCATTCTATGGATTCTCTTATCAGTTCTGAACAGACGGGTATTTTGGAATCGCAGTTGTTTTCGTTTATGGATTTTTCTTCCGGTGGTTCCGGTTACGCGCCCGGCCCGGCGGAGCCGGATGGGCGAACCTCGTTTGTGAAACCGCGAGTCCGTGCGGGCGCTTTTGGAGCGCATGCCGGCGCACCGGCGGCAATTTTCGCGAGAGCGGGCGAGCCCGTAGTGTTTTCATCGCACAATTTTTTGCGCGAAAAGGGGCATTTGGGCTTTTTGGAAAATCATTTATCTCTCGGTTTTGACACTGCGGGCGGTTTTGCGGTTTCCACTTTCGCTTCACCGCCGCAGACTGAAAGACCCTCTTCGGGAGCGGTTTTATCATACGCTCCGCCGGGTCTGCCGTTTAGTTTGCGTTCGGGGTGGGTTATGGAGAGTGAATCTTTTTTTGGCAGTTATTCCACGGGAGCGTTCGGCGAATTGTCCGCCGTTACGGGTTTCGCGGGGGTTGGGTTTGATTACGGTTTTGGCGGCTGGCGGTTATCTGTGGACGCCGAAGCGGGAACGGCTTCAGCCGGTGGAAACGGCGGAGTAATAGGCGATACGTCCGCAATTTTTACAAGTGCGTTCTCCGCGAGTGTGGTGAAAGATTTTCCGGGCGGCTTGCGGTTCCGCCTGTCGATGCTTTCCCCGCTCAGAGTTGAGAGCGGCTCCATGAGTTTGAGTGTTCCCGGCGGTCGCACACTGCGGGGCGGAATTACGCGGGATTTGTTGGTTGCGAATCTTTCCCCGTCCGGCAGACAGATGGATTTTTCCGCGCAGGTTGTTATTCCCGTTCCGGTGGGAAATATGAGCGTGGGCGCGGTGGCTACACGCCATCCGGAACATGATAAAACCCGTGAGCCGTCTTTTTCACTGCTTGCCGGATATACCGCCCGATTTTAAGTCCACCGCTCCCTTTTTTAGCCGCCGTATTGATTTAACAACGCGCTAACGGTTAAATTAGCACCTATGTTTCACCTTAAATATTTCTCTTCTCTGTTCCTGTTTTTTGTTTTCGCGTTTTCAGCCGCTTCGGCGAGCGCGCAAGGGGCGTCGTCTTTTGACGGCGGCAAGTTCAACGGTTTCTACGGCGGAATTGACGCGGCTTTTGTTTCTACAAAAGCGGAGGGACTTGTGGGTCCAATTGCGGTTGAATTCTCCGTTCCTCTGCCCCCCCCTGCGGTACCAGTATCAGATTCTTTGAATCGGGGTCCTTTTCCCTTTGGCGGCACTGACAACCTCGCAGGAGGCTCTCTTTTCGCGGGCTACGGAATAACTTTGAGCAGGTTTTTCGCCGCGCTTGAATTGGGCGGGAGTTACGGAAGTTATGACAACACCAAAGCGTTCAACAGCCCGAATTTCACTTCCGACATAGACATTACCGAGGGATTTTTTGCAATAACGACCCGTCTGGGATTTTTACTGAAAGAAAACCTTATGGTCTATTCAAATATCGGTTGGGGAAGAAGTTGGGTTGAAGCGGAGGGCACGGTGGGAACCGTTACATTGCCCCTTCCCAGTTTTGACCCTAGGAACCCAGACCCAGTATCCGTTCCTTTGCCTCTCAATCAACCCATTGATACTGATGTAACTTTTGACGGAGTTTTATTCGGCGGGGGTTTTGAATATGCGCTCGGCAAAGTGATAGGAGTGGAAGGAATTCGCGCCCGTCTTGCCTACACGAGAATTGAACAGGGAAAGGAAAGCTTTTCTTACAGCGCCGCCGGTCTTTCCGGTCGAAACCTTGCTGAAAACATTTCTGTGCTACCACCGGGTTCCTCCATTTCAATTGAGCAGGACCAAATCCCCGCGCAAGCGGACGCTTCGGTGAATGTGTATTCATTCGGGCTTTTATATAGTTTGTAATTCCAGTTAATAATTTCTTGCTGTGTGTTGTTCAAAAAGAACATTTTTTGCGGCGATTTTCATTCTCGCGGCGCTTGTTGCCGCTTCTCCGGCGGTTGCGGCTCCGCATGAGTTCGCGCTCGCGAATTCATACGGAGAAGACATTGATGTCAGCAAATATTTTGTGAGCGAAAAACTTGACGGGATTCGCGCCTATTGGGACGGAAAAAAACTGATTTCCCGTAACGGCAATGTGTTCGCGGCTCCGTTCTGGTTCACACACGAGTTTCCCGACGAGCCGATGGACGGGGAATTGTGGGGCGGCAGGAACAGTTTTGAGAAAATCTCTTCAATCGTTTTGCGTGACAAGCCCCATGCGGGCTGGAAAA
This sequence comes from Candidatus Mycalebacterium sp., assembly GCF_977828045.1. Taxonomy (NCBI): domain Bacteria; kingdom Pseudomonadati; phylum Thermodesulfobacteriota; class Candidatus Dadabacteria; order Candidatus Nemesobacterales; family Candidatus Mycalebacteriaceae; genus Candidatus Mycalebacterium; species Candidatus Mycalebacterium sp. Next base: position 61,651 of record NZ_CDWCUL010000013.1, read on the forward strand.
AAATCAAGTATGTGGTTTTTGACCTTCCGGCGCATAAGGGCGAGTTCAAAAAACGCAACAGAGCCTTGAAAAAACTTGTTATCAAGGCGGATGCTCCGTATCTGGAAAAAGTGCGTCAGTTCAGAATCCTGAGCAAAGATGGATTGAACAGAAAACTCCGCAGTATAACGAAAGGCGGCGGGGAAGGGCTGATACTGCGCAGAAAGGATTCCCTGCACAATGGCGGCAGAAGCGATGATTTTCTGAAATTCAAACTGTTTTACGACGCCGAAGCGGTTGTTATCGCGCACAATCCGGGACGCGGCAGGTTTGAGGGAATGCTCGGAAGCGTAACGGTGAAAACGCCCGAAGGCGTTACTTTCAAAATCGGCACGGGATTTTCCAATGAGGAACGCAGAAATCCGCCGCCAATCGGCAACACAATCACTTACAAATACACAGGATTTACAAAGAACAGAATACCGAAATTCCCGTCATTTCTGCGCGTGAGAGAGAACTGATTTACTTTCCAAGAATACTCACAACGCAGGTAATTCCGTCCATCGCAGGTTGGGCGCCGCCCATTGTCTCAATGAGGCCGACTTTGGCATCTTTCACTTGCCGTTTACCCGTTTCGCCTCTGAGCTGGCGGACGATTTCCGCAGTTTGAAGCAGTCCGGTCGCTCCAACGGGGTGACCCCTTGAAGAAGCCCGCCGCCGGGGTTGATGGAAACCTTGTCGCCTCCGACCCATGTGCTTTTTTCGTCAATCAGCCGTGCGCCTTCGCCTTCTTTGCAGAAGCCGAGCGCTTCGGTAACCATCATTTCAGCGATTGAAAATGCGTCGTGAATTTCACACACGTCAATATCTTCGGGACCAATCCCCGCCTGTTCATAAGCCATCTTAGCGCTTCTTGAAACATTTTCCGAAGGAGCGCAGGTCAGCCCTGTGGGGCTTGAGTATTTGCCCGACTGTGAAATGCAGCCGAGAACCTTAATCGGTGTTTTCTTCGCGAGCTTTTTCACCTGATCCTCGCTCACAAGCACCGCCGCCGCCGCCGCGTCTCCAACGGGGCAACACTGGTTGCGCGTGAGAGGGTCGGCAATCATCGGGGCGTTCAGAACGCTTTCAACGGTTTCGGGTTTGTTGAACTGAGCGTCCGGATTCATCGCCGCGTGATGCCTGCTTTTTACAACCACTTCGGCGAGTTGCTCTTTTGTAACGCCATATTCGTGCATGTATCTGCTCGCGCGCATGGCGTAAAGCGCGGGCATTCCCATTCCCATAGCGACTTCAATGTCGTCGTCCTCAAGCGGCAGAGGGCCGCCCGAAAGAACCTTGCTCAAGTTTTCAACGCCGAGCGCCAGAGAGATTTCCGCCTGTCCGTAGGCGATTGTTCTCCACGATTCCCAAAATGCAAGCGTTCCGCTTCCGCATGCGCCTTCAACGTTTATGGTCGGCTGTCCGACAAGTCCGATTTCTTTCATCGTTCTCTGCCCGACTCCCATGCCCTGATAGACATGTCCGCAGAAAACTATTTCAATTAAACGCGGATGTATTTCGGCGTCCTGAATCGCCGCCCATGCGGCTTCCCGCCCCAGAATGTGCGCGGCTTTGTCCGGAAATCTTCCGCAGGGGGTGTTGCCAACTCCGATGACATAGACGTTTCTTAAAGACATAACGAACTCCTTTTTGCTACTGGATTTGTCGGCTTTAACAGCATTTTTACTATATGGAACACAATGGGGGCTGTCAATTCTTGACAACACACCTGCTTGCCAATAACATTTCTAAAAATCGGTTGTCTTTTTTGACCGCCGGGTGAGAAATTTCCAAAGGGGGAAAATAAATATGGCCAGCAAACTAATACTGGACGATGTTCCCGAAAAAAGTTCGGTGAAATCTTTGGGCGCTCTTGATGCCATTGGCTCAAGACGTTCCATAAGATGGTATGAACCCGATGAGCCTGTTGAAAGATGGAAGATACAGGCGATGCTTGAAGCCGCGAGGGTTGCCCCTTCGGCGGGTAACTTCAACGGACAGCGGGCGATTGTTGTTTACAGAGATGAAGATCCTGAGATTTGGGAGTTCATTTCAGACTGGAGTCAGATAACGACACAGATGGCTCCCGTGCTTATTTTCTGGTGCTATGACCTCGCCAACTACGATGTGCAGGGTCAGGCAATCCACGACTTGATGAGAACCGGCGCGCTCGACAAGGCGCATGGATGGGAATATGACAGGGTTTCCGGTCTTTTCCCGCTTCCGGGTCTGCTTCCTGACGCTGTTCTGCACCGTCTTGCGGCAATTGACCTTGGAAACGCCATACAGAACTCGATGATTACGGCGACCTCTCTTGGTCTCGGCACTTGCCTTAACGGAGCGAGCGGCGGAGCGAGAAGGAACACGAAAGCCAAATTCGGACTTCCTGACACCTACGTGTTCAGTTGGCTGATGACGGTTGGCGTTCCCGCTGAAAGCATGGACGGCGGCGGAACGCGTTCGCGTCCTCCGTTTGAGAACATGTTCTTTGAGAAAAAAGTCGGACAGGGTTTCAAAAGAGACCCCAAAACCGTGAAACTTCTTGAGGAATTAAAACTCCTTCAGGCGCCGGGCCCGCTTCCGGGACGTCTTGAGGAAATCAACCGCCTTACCAAACGTTTCGGGCTTGGAGATGAATCTCTTACGGACTGGAAGTTTGAGGAATCCACGATGGACGACCCCAAAACAGCGGTTGACAAACGTTTGGCGCCGCTCAGTGCCGAAGAGGTGAAAGCTTCCTCGCCGGGTGATATCAACGTTGACTTTGAATTGAAACCGACGGTGAAGAGAGAAGTTCTTGACCAATACCGCAAAGACAAAGGCATCGGCGACGCCGACTGATTTTGTCTTTGACAACAAATTTTATGGAGGAATAAACAATGGCTGAAATAACACTTAACATTCCCGACCCCATCTACAAAACTATTGAGAAGAGGGCGAAGGACACAAACAATCCGAACGGTCCGCAGGGTGTGATTATTGCTAATCTCGCTCTGATTTTCGGCGCTGCTCAGTATTCACCTGAGAAGTGGCTGAAAAACCAGACCGACGACCAGGACATGTCTCAGCCCTGGTAACGGATTGAGACTGAAAAACGGGTGGAGTTTTTAGAGATTCCGCGCGTTTGGTCACAAGACTTGAAAAGAGGGAATCTTTTGATTCCCTCTTTTTTTGCCCTTTTGGGTTTTGGCGAATATTCTTAGCAAAATCATGGAACTGAACAGAGATTTTATTGGTAAAAAGTTTGAGCGCCGTTCCCATCTTGTAATGCAGGACGAGATAGCGGAATATGCGGCTGTCATCGGCGGCGCGGAAAACACCGCCTACGCGAGCGGCGTTGCTCCGCCGTCTTTTCCGGTGATTTATGAACTGCCTTTTCTTGAAAGCATTTGGAGCGACCCCGAACTGAACGGTGGCGTGGAGCAGGCGAAAAAGAATGTGCTGATGCTTGTTCACGGTGACCAGAAAATGGTGTTTCACAAACCGCTTCGCGCGGGAATGGAAGTTACTTTTTCCGCCGGAGTGACGGACATTCAGGACAAGGGGTCGGGCGAGGTTCTTGCGCTTCGCACCGAGAGCAGGGTGGACGGCGAACTTGTTTGCGAATCAAACTGGGGGCTTTTTGTGCGCGGAATTGGAAGCGGTAAAAAACCTGAACGAAGCGCCAAAAAACCGTCCGCGCCAAAACCCGGGGAAACTTCCGCGCCAACAACTGTTTTTACAAGCACGATTAAGGTTCCGGCGGACATAACCCCGCGCTACGCGGACGCTTCAAACGACCACAACCCGATTCACCTTGACGAAAAAGTCTCAAAAGAGGCGGGGCTGAAAGGCGTTGTTGTTCACGGGCTCTGCACGATGTCAATGGCGATGCAGAAAATCATAGACGGACATCTCGGCGGCGCGCCCGAAAACTTGAAAAGTTTAGCCGTGCGTTTTTCCGCCCCCGTTTACCCCGGCGACACGCTCACCCTTGAATGTTTTGACGCCGGAGAGGGCGCGATAAAGTTTGAAGCGTCCGCAGGCGGAATAAAGGTCATAAAAGGCGGGGTTGCGGAGATTGGTTAACCAACCGCTCCTTTGTAATTTTCTAAATATATCTCCGCTTTTTTGCGGATTTCCCTGACTCTTTCGGAGCGCAATTCGCGTCTTTTTTCGGCTTCGGTCCAAAGCCGTTTTTCGTATGGCGTTTCCGCTGTGATTTGCGGAACCGCGCACGGTTTTCCTTTCTCGTCCACATGCACAAAAGACAGAAACGCCGTGCAGGTGTGGTTTCTCTCGCCCGTTCGCGGGTTTTCGGAACTGATTTTCACCGCCGTTTCAAGCGAGGTTTTGCCCGTGTGCGTGATTCCCGCTTTGAGCGTTATGTATTCGCCCTGCCGTATCGGTGAGAAAAAGAACAGGCTGTCCAGCGAGCCGGTTACGAGCGTTCCCTTCGCGTGGCGCATTCCTATGAGCGCCGAGGTTTCATCGGTGTATTTCAGTAGTTTTCCGGCTGACATCAAATTGCCGAAAAATATGTCTTCGGGCATCACGGCGCGAGAGGTTTCAAGCGTAATCCGCGTAACTTCGGTTTCATCGGCAATGTTGGAAATTTGCTGTTTTCTTATTTTCAGTTCGCCGAGCCGAGCCTCTCTGCGCGCGGCGGATTTTTCAAAAACCGTTTTTTCGCTCGAATTCGCCGGAACAATCTCATTGCCGACCGTTCTGGGATTTCCTTCTTTGTCAATCGCCACGAAAGCAAGCCGCGACAGAGTTATGAATTTTTTCTCGCCCACTTCGGGGTCTTCCGAATAAACCCGCACCGCCACCTCAAGCGATGACTTGCCCGCAAACTCAATCCAGCTGTCCAAAACAACGATGTGCCCGACCTTGACGGGATTCATAAAATCTATGTTGTCCGCCGCGCCGAGAACCGTCAGCCCTTTGGCGAAGCGCACGGAAGTTATGTTGGCAACGGACATAATCCAGTCCATCAGCCGCCCTCCGTGAAGGGTTTTCTGTGAGTTCGCGTGCTCCTGCGAAACATAGTGTATTACGGTGTTCAGGGTGTCTTTTATGGAGGGCATGGCTTTTCTTTTGTTTTTGTTTTCAATGTATCATAACTTCCGCTTCCGCGCCCCCGCAGAGGGGGAGTGATTTTAAGCCCGCCTTCGGGCGGACTTTGGCGGGGGTGGTTTTGCATCCCCTCGGAGGAGGAATTTAATGAGCGCCGCTTTTGTTGCCGTTTTAGCCATATCACTTTTTTTTCTCGGATACCGTTTTTACTCGCGGTTTCTCGCGCGGAAGGTCTTTGCCCTTTCGGACTCCGAACTCACGCCCGCGCATGAACTCGGTGATGGCGTTGACTACGTGCCGGCGCCGAAAGCGGTGCTTTTCGGGCATCATTTCGCCTCAATCGCAGGCGCGGCGCCGATTATCGGTCCGGCAATCGCGGTGTTCTGGGGCTGGGTTCCGGCAGTTCTGTGGGTTGTTCTCGGCACGGTTTTTATGGGAGCCGTTCACGATTTCAGCGCCCTTGTGGTTTCGGCGAGAAACAGGGGCAAAACCGTGGGCGACATCGCCGGAGATTTGATCACGCCGCGTGTGCGGACACTTTTTCTTATCATCTCCTATTTCCTGATTTTCTTCGTTATGGCGGTTTTCGCATATGCCATAGCGGTTTTGTTTGTGCGGTTTCCGTCAAGTGTTCTGCCCGTGAATTTCCAAATTCTGGTTGCGCTCGCGCTCGGTTTTCTTTTTTACCGCAGAAAAGCGAACATCACGCCTCCCACAATTGTTGCTCTGCTACTTCTCGCGGGCGCGATATGGATGGGAATGAAATACAACATCACAGTGCCGCCGCTTCTGGGTTCGGAGGTCGCGACATGGGTTGTGATTCTTCTTGTCTATTCGTTTGTTGCTTCGGTTCTGCCCGTCTGGACTTTGCTTCAGCCCAGAGACTACATCAACAGCTATATGCTGATTTTCGGGCTCGGGCTTATGATTGCCGGGCTTTTTATTTCCAATCCCGAAATTTCAGCGCCGGCTTTTAATTTGAAATCCGCCGCGGACAGTGTGCCGCTGATTCCGTTTCTGTTTGTAACAATCGCCTGCGGCGCGATAAGCGGTTTTCACGGGCTCGTCTCAAGCGGAACAACCTCAAAACAGGTTGACAAAATGACCCATTGCCACCCGATTGGTTACGGCTGTATGCTCGGTGAGGGAATGCTCGCCATCATCGCGATTCTCGCCGTAACCGCCGGAATAGGGCAAACCGAATGGTTTGAAAAATACGCGACCTGGGACAGCGCGAAGAGCGGGGGGATTTCAAACTTCGTTCTCGGCGCGTCCGCTTTGCTCAACGGAATACGCCTGCCGTATGACCTCGCGGCAACCATCGTAAGCGTTATGGTCATCAGTTTCGCGTCCACCTCTCTTGACACAAGCACGCGAATTCAGCGCCTCGTAATCAGCGAACTCGCCGCGGAATACAAAGTCGGTTTTCTCAAAAACCGGTATGTCGCCACCGTTTTCGCCGTTGTTCCCGCGCTTATGCTGGCTTTGCTCGTGCAGGCGCCGGGCAAAGGGCTGGGTTCGGGCGGCTTTGTTCTGTGGCCTCTTTTCGGAGCGACAAATCAGTTAATCGCAGGATTCACGCTTCTTGTGGCGACAATCTATCTCTGGAAAACGGGCAAGCCGTTCATTTACACGCTTGTTCCGATGGTGCTTGTAATCATCATCTCAATCGCGTCTGTCATTCTCAACATCTTCAATTTGAGCGGTAATCTCCTGCTTCAGTTTTTGTCGGTTTGCATACTGGTTCTGGCCGTGTGGCTGATTTTTGAAGCGGTGGCGTATTTGAGGATAATGCGAAAAACTTGAGACCGTGTTCAAATCTCTTTTCTGTCCGCGAGCGCGTTGCGCAGGGTGGTCTGGTCAAGATGCTCAATGTCGCTTCCGGCCGGAATGCCCTGGGAGAGGCGGTAGATTCTTATTCCCAGTTTTTCCGCACGTTTTTTCAGGATTTCCGCTATAAAATTGCTCGTCGCCACGCTTTCAACGCGCGAACTTGTTGCCAGAATTACCTCTTTTATTCTGCGGTCGCTCTGCAACCGTTTTATGAATTCACGCAGTTTCAGATCTTCGGGACCTATGCCGTCAATCGGCGATATGAACCCGTGCAGAACATGGTAAACGCCCTTGTAGCCGCCGCTTTTTTCTATGGCTATCAGGTCAAGCGGTTGCTCAACCACGCACACGGTTGAAAAATCCCTTCCTGCGGAGTCGCAGATTGAGCATTTTCCGCCCGATGAAAAATGAAAACAGGTTTCGCAAGCGGATATTTCATCGCGTGCGAGTTGGACGGCTTGCGAAAGCCGCAACGCTTTGTCTTTCGGTATTTTGAAAATGATATGAAAAGCGAGTCGGATGGCGTTTTTTTCGCCTATTCCCGGCAGGGAGGCGAGTTCGCTCACAAGCCGCCTCATCGCGGCGGGCAGTCCGGAGCCGTCCATTTTTTACAAAAGTCCGGGCGGCAGTCCCAGTCCGCCGGTAAGTTTGGAAATTTCTTCCTTCATCATTTTTTTCCCCCGCGAGAGAACTTCATTCACCGCCGCGCCAAGCAAATCCTCAAGCATTTCCGTGTCTTTTTCCCCCGCGATTTCCGGGTCTATCCGTATTGACACTATTTCCCCTTTTGCTTTCGCCGTTACAGTTACCATTCCGCCGCCCGAAGACGCTTCCACAATCTTTTCACCGGCTTCTTTTTGAACCTTTTCCATGTCCTCTTTCAGTTTCTCCGCCTGTTTCATCAGGTCTTTCAATCCACCGTCCAGTTTCATTTTGTTCTCCTTTCGACAAGATTTTTTATTTTCCCCTCAAACATATCAAGCGTCTGTTTTACAAGCGGTTGTTCCCGGATTTCCTCAATACCGTTTGTTTTTTGCGCCGGAGCGGGCTCAACAAATACGATTTTGGCTTCACATTTGAAAAAATCGCGCACAGCTCGCAAAAGGTTTTCGTGCTCGCCGTTTTTACCCGTGAGTTTTTGCTCCAGAATGCTCCGCTTTGGAACGTTGATTACCGCGAGGGAGTTCTCAACCTTGATTTCACAGCCGGAAACCAGATTTGCCATAAAACCGGTGTCCTCGCCGGTTTTCAGAAAATTCGCGAATGCCCCGGTGCTTTTCTCCTTTTCGTCAAATGCGTCCACGGCCGCGTACCCGTTTGTCCGGGACTGCGGTTCCGGTTTTTCCCTTGCTTCAATCTTTTTCGATTCCGGTTTGCGGCTGTAAGCGGCGCGGGGTTTTGCTTCGCCGGTTTGCCCGCGCGGGGTTTCACCGCCCGTGAGTTTTTCAAGCCGCCGCATAATGTCATCAAGCGGAACGGCTTTTTCCACCGAGCACAGTTTTACCGCCATCGCCTCAACTGCGAGTTCGGGATAGAAAGACCGGCTTACCCGGTCGCACTCGTCAAGTGCGATGTCAAAAAGTGTTTCAAGGTCTTGCATGGAACGGTCTTGCGCCGAGGAGATAAGCAGTTGCGCTCTTTCCTCCTCCATTTCCGGAACCGATTTGGCTCCGCTCACTTTAAGCACAACGGCGGCTCTGAGTAGCGAGGCGAGTTCCTGCGCAAATTTTGCGGGTCCGATGCCTTTGTCAAGAGCGTTCCCGAGCGTTTGAAGCCCCCTGGCGGGGTCGCGCTTCATTGTGGCGTCAAACATTTCATTCATCAGGCTCGTGTCCACAAAACCCAGCAGGGCGAGCGCTTCGGTGTGGTCTATGTCTGTTCCGAAAGTCGCTATTATACGGTCAAGAAGGCTCAAACCGTCTCGCAGGCTTCCGTCCGCTTCAAGGGCGATTGCCGACACCGTTTCGGACGTGATGTTTATGTTTTCGCCCCGTGCCGCGGATTTGAGTGTGGACGCTATTTCTGAAACCGCCACTTTTCTGAAATCGTAGCGTTGGCAGCGTGAAAGGATTGTCGCCGGTATTTTGTGCGGCTCGGTCGTGGCAAGAATAAAAAGCACATGCGCGGGCGGCTCTTCAAGCGTTTTGAGTAGCGCATTGAATGCGGCTTGCGAGAGCATGTGTGTTTCGTCAATTATATATATGCGTGTTTTGCCCGAAGCGGGAACATAGCGTGACTGTTCAATGATTTCCCGCACATCGTTCACGCTTGTATGAGATGCGGCATCCATTTCCTGAACTTCCACCGCGCGCCCCCCGGAGATAAGCGAGCAGGATTCGCAGGGGTCTTTGGAGCAGGGGCGTTCTTCAGGCGAGGGTTTGTCGCAATTGACCGCTTTCGCCACAATCCTGGCTGTGGAGGTTTTCCCCACCCCCCGGGGTCCCGTGAACAGCAGGGCGTGAGCGAGTTTGCCGGATCTGGCGGCGTTGCCAAGCGCTTTGACTATGTAGTTCTGTCCTACAATTTCATCGAAGTTTTGGGGTCTCAGTTTTCTCGCAAGAACTACGTATGACGACATTTTCTGAATTTGTAAACCCGGCTCACCGGATATCCGCAACGCCTGAGGATTCCCGTTACCGTTGCTTCCTTCCGGACCTGGCGGAGTTCACGGGTTCCGCACCGCGCGGACCGGCTCGCCGGGGTTTTATATTCTCCGAAAGTGATTGTATCGGTTAGGGGAAAAGTGGGCAAGGGCGGCGCGCTTACGCCCGGGCGTGACAAATAACAATGCCGTAAAGAAAAGAGCAACATGTTTTGATTTTATTTAATTTTTTTTTGGCGGAGAGGAAGGGATTCGAACCCTTGAAGGAGCGTTAACCCCTTACACGCTTTCCAGGCGTGCACCTTCAGCCGCTCGGTCACCTCTCCATTTTTTGCGTCAATTTTATTCGGTGTGTTCACATTTGCATATTTCTTTTCTTATGTAGGCGATAACGTTCCACGCGCCGTCTTCTCCGAGCACTCCACCCCAGGCGGGCATTGTCGGCGCTTTACCGACCGCAGTGCCGCCTTCGGTAATCACTTTGAACAGGTATTCATCGGTCAGCGTTGAGAGATATTCCGCATCGCTCAAATCCCTCGGCTTGGGCTCTAACGCCGCCGCGGCAACTCCGTCTCCCTTGCCCGCAGGACCGTGGCATGAGGCGCAGATTGTCTCAAAAGATTCTCCGCCCACTGTGCTGTCGCCTTTTTGAGCATGGGCGTTGTCCGCAGACCCCGCCGCGCCCAGAACGGCAAAAACGGTTATGGCAAGCAAAATAGGGGTTTTCCACTGTTTCATTGATAAAATTTCTTATAACAGGATAATTAACGCGGTTGCAGTTTCCAACGGGGCGGGTGGCGAAATGGCAGACGCGGCGGCCTCAAAAGCCGTTGGGCTAACACCCGTGAGGGTTCGAGTCCCTCCCCGCCCATTCTCAATATCTGGGAATTGAAGGGTCAAATTTTTCCGCCCATTCATCTATTCCGCCTTTGAGGCTTTTTACCTTTGAAAACCCGTTTTGAAGCAGAATATCGGTGGCTTTGAGGCTTCTTCCGCCGTGATGGCAGTGAATCACTATCTCGCTTTCCGTGTCCAACTCGCTTGTTCTATTCCCTATCTCGGACAGCGGAATGAGGGACGACCCTTCTATCCGGCAAATTTCATACTCGTGGGGCTCTCTCACATCCACAAGGGTCGGACTGTTTTTGCTGTTCCATACCTTTCTAAAATCTTCGGCGCTGATTTCGTTTTCGCCCACGGCGTTTTGCCCGGGCGATTCGTTGCCGACAGGAATTCCGCAAAACTGTTCGTAATCAATCAACTCCGTGATGGTCGGCGAGTCGCCGCAAATGGGGCATGATTTGTCTTTACGCAGTTTCAACTCTTTGGGCCGCATTTCAAGAACATCAATAAAAAGCAACCGCCCCACAAGCGCGTCTCCCGCGCCGAGAATGAGTTTGACGGTTTCGGCGGCCTGTATTGTGCCGATAATTCCGGGCAGAATTCCAAGAACTCCCCCCTCCGCGCAACTGGGAACAAGCCCCGGCGGCGGCGGTTCGGGATACAAACACCTGTAGCAAGGTCCGTGCTTGGAATCAAAAACGCTCACTTGACCCTCAAAACGGAAAATACTCCCGTAAACATTGGGTTTGCCGAGCAGAACACAAGCGTCATTCACAAGGTAGCGGGTCGGGAAATTGTCCGTTCCGTCCACCACGATGTCGTAGTTTTTGATAATTTCCATCGCGTTTTCGGATGAAAGACGCTCATTATGGATTGTAACTTTCACATCTGAATTCAAATCGGCGATTCGCTTTTTTGCGCTCTCGGCTTTGAGTTCTCCGAGCGTACTTTCGCCGTGAATTATCTGCCTTTGCAGGTTGCTGAAATCAACCACATCAAAGTCAACAATGCCTATGTTGCCGACTCCGGCGGCCGCGAGATACAGAGCGAGCGGCGAGCCGAGACCGCCTGCGCCGATGCACAAAACTTTCGCATCAAGCAGTTTTTGCTGACCCTCAACGCCCACTTCGGGAAGTATAAGATGCCTGCTGTAACGGCTTGCCTGTTCCTTTGTAAGACCCATTTTCAACCTCTTTTGAACCCTTCAATATCTCACGGAGCGCATATTTTGTCAACGCTCGCACGGGTTTGCAAGCACGCGCGATAACGGGAACTATATCGGTGTTTCAATGTCTTCCCGTCTTTACATAGTCGCCACTCCGGTTGGAAATCTTGAAGACATTACCCTCAGGGCTCTGCGTATTCTGAAAGAGGCGGATGCGGTTGCGTGCGAGGACACAAGAGTAACCCGCAAACTGTTCGCCCGACACGAAATCAAAAACCGCCTCATATCGTGCCGTGAGCATAACGAGGCGCGGACTTCGGAAACCATAATCGGCATATTGAAAAACGGCGGTGATGTTGCCCTTGTTACGGACGCGGGAACGCCTCTGCTTTCAGATCCCGGTCACAGGGTTGCGGTACGGGTGGCTGAAGAGGGCTTTGAAATCTCACCTATACCGGGCGCGTCCGCTTTGCTTTGCGCTCTTTGCGTGTCCGCGATTGAGTTTTCAGATTTCGTGTTTCTGGGCTTTCTTCCCCGGCAGAGGGGGCGGGCGGCGAAAGTGTTGTCAGAGTTTGCTTCGTCTCCGCGTCCGGTCGTGATTTACGAATCGCCGAAAAGGACGGCGAAAACCCTCGCTTTACTGCGTGAGACGCTTGGAGACCGCGCCGCCGCGGTTTGCCGTGAGATGACAAAAATGTACGAAGAAATTGCGCGCGCTTCGCTTTCGTCTCTCGCAGAGGATTTCGGCGCACGGGAAAATGTGAAAGGCGAAGTTGTCATAGTTGTCGCCGGAGCCGATGAGAGCGGGGGCGAGACCGATGAAAAGGAGTTAAAAAAACGCATGCTTGAACTGAAAAAACAGGGTTTGAGTTTCAAAGACGCGCTTAAAACTGTGTCGTCAGAGTTAGGAGTCGGAAAAAACGCGCTTTACGATTTCGGGCTCAAAGTTTGGGGTGATTAACTAAAAGGATACCGCGCTTGAAATAATCCGAGCGATTCAAGCGCGCGCGCCGCTCTCAAAACTTTTGCTTCTTCAAAATGTTTGCCGATAATCTGCGCTCCGATGGGCAGTCCTGATTTTGTGAGTCCGCACGGAACGGAAATTGCCGGAACGCCCGCTATGTTTGCCGGTATGGTCAGCGCGTCCGACAGATACATTCTTATCGGGTCGTCTGTTTTTTCGCCAATTTTGAAAGCCGCTTCGGGCGCGGTGGGCGTTATGATTACATCGGCTTTTTCAAATGCGGAGTTAAACTCTGCGGTTATGAGAGTGCGAACTTTCTGCGCTTTCAGATAGTAAGCATCGTAATAGCCGGATGAAAGCGCGTGCGCGCCGAGCATTATGCGCCGTTTTACTTCTTCTCCAAACCCCTCGTTGCGGCTTTTCACTATCATTTCTCCGAGCGTTTCAGAGTTTTCAGCGCGCCGCCCGTAACGCACGCCGTCATATCGCGCGAGGTTTGAACTGGCTTCACACGGGGCGATTATGTAGTAAACCGAAACGGCGTATTCCGTGTTAGGCATGGAGATTTCCACTGTTTCCGCTCCGAGAGACTCCATCTCTTTTATCGTTGCGCGGACGCTTTGCTCCACCTCGCCGTCCATTCCGCCGATGCTGAAATACTCGGCGGGAACGCCTATTTTCATTCCCTTTACGCCGCCTTCAATGTCTGTGTGGCAGTCCGCCGCCGGGGCATCAATTGAAGTGGAGTCTTTTTCATCAAAGCCCGCTATCGCGCCCAGCAAAATCGCGGCGTCTTCAACTGAGCGCGCCAAAGGTCCCGCCTGATCAAGCGAAGACGCGAACGCAACCATTCCAAACCTGCTAACCCTGCCGTAGGTCGGTTTCATTCCGACCACTCCGCAAAACGCCGCCGGCTGCCGGATTGAGCCGCCCGTATCGGTTCCCACCGCTCCGCTGCACAGCCCCGCCGCGACCGCCGCCGCGCATCCCCCGCTTGAGCCGCCCGGGACCCTGTCCGTGTCCCACGGATTTTTCACACTTCCGAAATGTGAAGTTTCATTTGACGACCCCATCGCGAACTCGTCCATGTTGTTTTTACCGATGATCACCGCGCCCGCTTCAATCAGTTTGCGCGCCACGCCGGAATCGTAGGAGGGAACGAAGTTTTCAAGGATTTTTGAGCCGCAGGTAGCCCTCATTCCCGCGACCGTAAAAAGGTCTTTCAGCGCGATGGGAACTCCGTGGAGCGGATTTGTTGCGCCGCCGGAGTTTATCTCTTTTTCCGCTTTTTCCGCGCGGGCGAGAGCGGAGTCCGCATCAAATTTGATGAATGAATTTATGTCGCCGTCAAGACGCGAAATTCTGTCGATTGCCGTCCGCATGAGCTCAACCGGTGAGGTTTCGCCGGATTTTATAAGCCGCGCCGCGTCCGCTATGCCCGGCAGTCCGCTGTTTTCTTCCGCGCTCATTTCAGTCCTCTATCACCTTTGGAACGGAGAAAAATCCGTCCGCCGATTCGGGCGCGCCTTCAAGCGCTTTTTCGCCCGCATCTCCCGCGTGCGCGATGTCTTCTCTCATTCGGGCATTTATATTAAGCGCGTGAAATGTCGGCACAACGCTTTCAGTGTCAAGTTCATTCAGGTTTTCCATATAAACGAGAATTTTCGCGAGATATGCGCCGAACTGCTCAATCTCTTTGTCGTTAAACTCCAGACCGGCGAGTTTCGCCGCGTTTTTTACCTGTTCTTTTGAGATTTTTTCCGTCATTTCCCGTTCCCGGTTTTTTCCGCGAGCGCTTCGGCAAAATCAACTATTTTGCGCTCTAACTTGACCCCTTCAAAGCGGTTGATTTCGCGCACGCATGTCGGGCTGGTGCAGTTTATTTCAGTCAGCATTCCGCCCACGATGTCTATTCCCGCGAAATAGATGCCCGTTTCTATCAGATAGTTTTTCAGCGCACTGCAGATTTCGCGGTCTCTGTCGTTCAGTTCGGTTTTTTCAGGGGTTCCGCCGGAATGAAAATTGCAAATAAACCCGCCTTCGGGCGGCATTCTCAAGACCGCTCCAACGGGCTCGCCGCCGAGCATAATAATTCTTTTGTCTCCGTTCAGAACACCGCTTATGAACTCCTGAGCCATAACAAAAACCTGTTCGCCCGAAGTCAGGCGGTCAATTTCACGCGCCACATTTTCGCTTCCCTTTTCCAGCATAACGATTCCCTCTCCGCCGAATCCATCAAGGGGTTTGACCACGATTTTTGTTTTTTTTGAAAGAAAATCAGTGATTTCCTCCGCGTTTTTTGACACAAGTGTGTCAGCCATAAACTTTGAAAATCCGAGCGCGCTCAATTTTTCATTTGATTTTCTTATCGCTTCGGGGCGGTTGATTACAGTCGTGCCCGCGCTTTCGGCGAGGCTCAAAATGTGCGTCAAATATATGTAGTCCATATTGAACGGCGGGTCTTTACGCATCCACACAACATCCATGCCGGCAAGCGGGGCGGTTTTTGTTTTGCCGGTTTCATAAATCCCCTCCATATCGCGCGCGTTTTCACGGGGTTCGGTGAGCCGTATCTCCGCCATTTTGCACATCGCCTCGCCGCCGCGCGCGGAAAGGGTTTCGGGCTTCACATAAAAAACCTCATGTCCGCGTGCCTGAGCTTCAAGCATCAGGACAAGCGTTGTGTCGCGCGCGGGATTTAATGACTCAATCGGGTCCATTATGAAAGCCATTCGCATCGCCATTATTTTTTACCGGATTTCATTGAGGAGATGAATTTTTCAAACAAATAGGACGAGTCGTGCGGACCCGGAGAGGATTCGGGGTGATACTGGACGGCGAAGACCGATTGTTTGCGGTTTTCGAGCCCCTCAACCGTGCCGTCATTCAGATTGATGTGGGTTATTTCCGTTCCTTTGCCGAGTGAGTCGGGGTCAACGGCGAAGCCGTGATTTTGCGAAGTGATTTCCACTTTGCCGCCGCTTAATTCCTTGACGGGCTGATTTCCGCCACGGTGTCCGAACTTCATTTTGAAGGTTTTTCCACCAAGCGCGAGGCTGATAATCTGGTGTCCCAGACAGATTCCGAAAACCGGAACTTTTCCGAGCAGCCCGTTTATGTTTTCCGCCGCATACTCAACCGCTTCGGGGTCGCCGGGGCCATTTGAGAGAAAAACCCCGTCCGGTTCAAAAGCCAGAACGTCCGCGGGAGACGTTTGCGCCGGAACAACTGTTACCCGGCAGCCCATATCGGTCAGATTGCGCAAAATCGCGCTTTTTATTCCGAAATCATAAGCTACAACTCCGGGTTTCCAGTCCGCGACCGGGGGTTTTCCGGCGGCGGAAATTCTCCATCCGCCGTTTCCTTCGGTCCATTCATACGGCTTTTCGCAACTGACTTCCGTTACAAGATCGCGCCCGACAATTCCGGGTGATTTTTTGACTTTTTCCACCAGAGTTTCAGGATTGCCGCCGTTGCTTGAAATTACGCATTTCTGCGCGCCGCCCGTTCTGATTTTTATCGTTATCTCCCTCGTGTCCACGCCCTGTATGCCGACTATGCCGTGTTTTTCCATGTATTCGCCAAGCGGCATCGCCGAACGCCAGTTACTTGGGTTTTCCCAGTATTCCCTCACGGCGAGCCCTTTGGCGAACGGTTTTTCCGATTCGCTGTCTTCGGTGTTCACGCCATAGTTGCCAATTTCGGGGTAGGTCATTGTGATTATCTGCCCGTTGTATGACGGGTCGGTCAGGATTTCCTGATAGCCCGTCATTGAGGTATTGAAAACCGCTTCGCCGAAACTCATCCCGTGCGCGCCGAAATGCCCGCCTTCAAAAACGGTTCCGTCTTCAAACACGAGGAAGCATTTTCCGCTCATTGCGCGCCGCCTTCTTCAAGGATTTTTTTCAGGATTTCGTTTACCATTTGAGGGTTTGCCTTTCCTTTTGTAATTTTCATCACTCCGCCCACAAAAAAGCCCGTCAGTTTTTCATCCCCCGCGCGCAGTCGCCCGGTTTCAGACGGGTGCGCCTCCACGAATTCACGCACAATTTTTTCTATCTCCCCGCTGTCGGACAACTGCGAAACTCCCGCCGCCTCAACAATTACGGGGGCGGTTTTTCCGGTTTCCGCCATTTGAGGAAAAACCGTTTCCTTCGCGATTTTGCCGCTGATTTTACCGCTTTTTATCATCTCTATCATCTCGCCAAGGTTTTCCGCGCTCACCGCGAAATCACTTTCTTCTCCGCCTTCGGCGCGCCCGACAACGTTGGTGAGAATCCAGTTTGCCGTTTCTTTCGCCGCGCCGCTGCTCTTCGCCGCGCTCTCAAAATAGTCCGCGAGGCTGCGTTCCGCCGTAAGCCGTTGTGCATCGGCGGTTTTTATTCCGTAATCATTTTCAAACCTGCGTATTTTTTCGCCGGGCAGTTCGGGAATTGATTTTTTTAAATCGTCCGCCCATTCCTGCTCAACAACAACCGGGGGCAGGTCGGGGTCGGGGAAATAGCGGTAGTCATCGGCTTCCTCTTTTGAGCGCATCGGAAAGGTTTTTCCGCTTGCGTCATCAAAAAGGCGTGTTTCCTGAATGAGTTTTTCGCCGTTCCGCAAAGCCGCGATTTGCCGTTTGGTTTCGTATTCAAGCGCTTTTTTGATGAATTTGAACGAGTTGAGATTTTTAATCTCTATTTTTGTGCCGAGTTTTCCGCATCCGGCCGGGCGCACGGAAACGTTGGCGTCGCACCTCAAATTCCCCTTTTCCATATTGCCATCGCACGCGCCGATGTAGCGCAGAATTTGCCGCAGTGTCCGCACATATTCCGCCGCTTCGTCCGGCTCACGCATATCGGGCTCGCTCACAATCTCAATCAGCGCGACTCCCGCGCGGTTCAAATCCACCAGACTCACCGAATCCGAATGTATGAGTTTTCCGGCATCCTCCTCCATGTGTATGCGGGTTATGTGGATTTTTTTCGCTTCGCCGCCCGATTCAATTTCAATCCAGCCGCCCGTGGCGAGCGGTTCTTCATACTGCGAGATTTGATAACCTTTCGGCAAATCGGGGTAGAAGTAGTTTTTGCGCTCAAAGCGTGAGACGCGTGCGATTTCGCAGTTTGTTGCCGCCGCCGCTTTCACGGCGAGTTCAACGGCTTTTTTGTTCAAAACCGGCAGAACGCCCGGCATTCCAAGGCAAACGGGGGAAACATTGGTGTTCGGCTCCGCGTCCGAACCAACGGGAGCGTCAGAAAAGATTTTTGATTTTGTAAGAAGTTGAGCGTGAACTTCAAGTCCGATTACGGTTTCGTAATCAGCCATAAGGCAATTCTCCAAATAAATAAAGGCTCGGTAAATGGTGAAGGATAGGGCGGGATTGTCAAGTTTAGCGGTATGCTTCCTTGCGGTGTTTTACTGCTGAGATTGTCACCTTCTTATTTGTCTCATCAACCGCGTAGAAAATCCGGTAGTCTCCTTGCCTTACCCTGTATAAATCTTCTTCTCCTAGCACTTTTCGGTGTTTTCCCATCGGGAAAGGGTCGGATGCGAGCCTTCCAATCCTTCCTATAACTAATCTCTGATCCCTTTTTGTTGGTAGAGAGCGTATGTCATCCTCTGCACTAGGGAGTGGCTTAACTGTGTATCTAGGCACTGTTATGAGAGGTTTTTAACGGATTCGCTAAGAGCAACAGGTGTTTCATTCTGTCTTTCTTTGTGTGTTTCATAAGCAAACCTATCTGTTGCGATGTTGTTTTCAAACGCTTTTTCTACAATAGGCAAAAGAGTTTTGGCAAGTTTTTCAATCTCCTCATTGGTTAAATTGGCTTTGAACCCGTTTTTGTCTCTGAAACAGAATCCTTTGACTTTTTTGTTCTTGTGCATTGGTTCAAAGTGGAAATGCGCAAGGGAGTTTCTAATGCTTCTTATGAAATTTATCAATGTTTGCCCTCGCGGTTTTTCTTTGTTGTCTTTCGCCTTGTAGGTTCCCCAGTCTTCCACACGGTCAAGAAACAACTTCCTCCATTTGGTACGCTCTTCCTCTCTGCGTAGCAGATACATGATTTCGTCAAATTCATGCGGCGCAACCAGAAGTCCTAACAAGCAGTTAATCAAAAGCGTTGCTTCGTAGTCGCCTTCATATTCCTTGACGAGTTCAAGAGTTCTCTTTGTGAAGTCCAAAGGAAAGTTTTGATATTCAGACATTGTTCGTTGCCTCTTGTTTTATTATAACGGTTTCTAATTTGCGGTAAAGACGAAGGATAGGGCGGGATTGTCAAGTGGGAGGGATTTTTAGAGTTGAGATTTGAGGGGCACTTGTACTATTTTACAGATAGAGAAGGAACGATGTCCCCAGAAAGACCGAAAGTTACTATTAACAACACTAACAACATAACAATTAACCTGCAGGTGAATTGTTCTACCAAACGTGAGAAGGTTGTTAACATTTTGCTTAAAATACTTGGGGCGATTTATGTGTGGGGTCTCTAATGATTTTGGGTAGCGAAATAACACTATTTGCTTTTTTTCTTGCTTTTCTTCGGCTCTTTGAACAAGTCGGTGTATTGCTGATACAAGTCAAACAAAAACGCGACCCGTTCGGCTTCTGTTTTGAACTTTTTCCTGCCGTATGCTGAATCCACGGCTTTGTCCAATGTCTGATGTGCTTTGACAAGTTCGGGCGGCATTGTCAGAGGGTCGTATAAATCCGCAAGAGTGGAATCCGGAAACTTCGCGCGCGCGTCCAAAACCGTTTGCGCTTTTTGTTCTATTGTTTGTTTCTGTTTTGCCGTTGGTTTTAAGGGCCAAATGAAATTGTTGTAAACCGTCCTTGCTGAATAACGATAACGACTTTCCAGTCTGCCACACACGGTTCGCATCCACGCATTATGCATGAGCGATGTGATAATGCCAAAATCGTACAGGCTTTCGCTTTGTACGGCGTATAGCATATTGCCAGCGATATGGTCGGGCGGCAGGTAACCAACCGGAATATAAACTCTCCTTTCGGAAGAAACTTGAGGTATTGCCAGATATGCGCCTTCGCCTTGTCTATCTTCCGTAAATATTGTCGGTTGTTCAGCGAACTCTCGCGTGTTTTTTTTCGCGCTTTTACTACGCATTTTCCTTACTGCTTCCACACGTTTTAATACATACGGCATTTTTCGCAATTTTTCCGGCGGGCAATGTTTCAGCCACAAACAAAAGCGAGGGATGCCGTTGATAAATTCCTCGCCCATTGAATAGGGTTTAATCCATTCGGCGGCATTTGGCTCCAGTTTCAGGAGTTCATTTTTCTCACTTTCGGTTAGCGACAGATTGCCGCCATCGGCAGGCTTGCTGCCATTGACCATTTTCGGGCAATCGCACAACGCACTTGTTCTCGCCGGAATAATGGCATTGTCTGCGTCCACAAGATACGGATTGATATTGGCGGCACTGATTTCATGGGGTTCGCCTTGAATATCTTCGTAATCAAACAGTCGTTTTTTTGCGGTCTCGTTGAGGCCAAAACCGATAATCACACAATGCACCGCGGCTTTTCCTGTGGCTTCATTGCTCCACGCAAAAGTGCGGTGGGCAAAATGAATGCAAATACCGTCTTCAAGTAAGCCGGGCCAAAGCATATAAACTTGTTCGCCCACGGTAATTGAATTGGTGGACACAAAAGCGCATTTAATATCTGTTTTGTTCGTTATGTATTGCAAGGATTTTTTATACCACGCGGTTACATAATCCAAACTTGCGCCGTATTTTGTCTCGCCGTAAATGGTTTTCATCTCTTGCTTTTGCTCGGCGTTTTGGAAATTTTTGCCGACAAACGGCGGATTCCCCATAATAAAACTTAATCTCTCCGCAGGAACGACATCATTCCAATCCATTTGTAGCGCGTTGCCGTTCACAATTTTTGCGCTTGTTTTTAAGGGGATACGCGAAAACCATTTTCCAAAGTTTTCGGAAACTTTTTGGTTCATTTGGTGGTCCATAAGCCACAGGGCAACTTGTGCGATTTGCGCGGGGAATTCCTCTAACTCTATGCCGTAAAATTGATCAACATCCAAAGAAATGAATTCATAAATACTTAATTGATTGTTTTTTCTGGCAATTTTCAATACTTCCATTTCCAGCAAGCGCAATTCCCGATAGGCGATAACAAGGAAGTTTCCGCAACCGCAAGCGGGATCAAGAAATTTCAAGGTTCGGAGTTTTTTGTGAAATTCAAACAACTTGTTTTTGTTGTTTTTAACTTTCTGAAATTCCGCCCGAAGGTCGTCCATAAACAGAGGGTTTATCAGTTTCAGTATGTTCTGCTCGCTTGTGTAGTGAGCGCCGAGATTTCGGCGGGCTTCCTCGTCCATAATGGACTGAAACAGCGAGCCGAAAATGGCGGGAGATATTTTGCTCCAATCAAGCGAACAGCAATCCAACAGGGCTTGTCGCATTTTGCTGTCAAATGCGGCGTGTGGCAATATTTCTTCAAACAACTCGCCATTTACATAAGGAAATGCCGCCAAATCTTCATCAAGGTTTTCAAGGCGGTTTTTTGCGGGTGTGTTTAGAGTCTGAAAAAGCCCTTCAAGGCAGTTTCCCAAATCCGAGCCGTCCTCTCCCGTTTTGTTTTCTATGTAATCCTGAAACTGCCGGAGGTTATCAAAAATCCCCGTGTCTTCCGCGAACATACAGAACAGCAAACGCACCAAATACACTTCAAGCGGATGCCCTTTGTAACCGACTTCTTTCATTTGGTCGTGCAGTTTCCCCATTTTTTCAGCGGCTTTTATATTGACGGGGTCTTGTTCTTCAAATGCGTGAGTTTTATAGCCCGCGATAAAACCAAACAGATTTATGTTTTTGTGAAGGTCTTTAAGTTTGAATTCGTGTTGTGTGTTTTCGTCTAGATCGTACAGTCGAAATTGCGCAAAGTCGGAAACCAGCAGATAGCGCGGCAACTCCGCGTCTTTCAATCCGGGAAAATAATCCAATGCTTGCTCGTAGGCGCGGTCGAGGTTTTTGCCGCGTGATTTGTGTTCAACGAGCATGACGCCTTTCCATAACAAATCGATGTAGCCATCCTTGCCGTCGATTTTCTTTACGCGGCGTTCAAAGGATGCAATGCGGTGGCGGGATACGCCGAAGATGTGAAAGAACCCGTCCCAGAAGGATTTTGATTCAGCGTCCTCGGAGGATTCACTCGCCCATTCCCCGGAGAAGTCCAGGGCGCGACTTCGTATTTCATTCCAACTTAGAGGTGGCATAGGTTGTTTATTGTATCAAAAATGGTTCAGTCTTGCCCAAGAGCACACTTTCCAATATCTGTGACAAGTCCAGGTATTTCGTTGGCTTTAATGGTGATATCCAAATCATTTTTAGGGGAATTGTTTTTCGGATATTTATGGCAAAAAACAACTCCTTCTATCTTGCCTTCTTGTTCTTTTGATTTGACTCCCTGCAGATGTGCAACTGCGTGTCTGAGATGGAATACAAGCCCACGTAGGCTACAAGGACAGGGGTCTTCTTTTTTCAGTTGTCTGATTTCCAAAGAAATTTTTTCGGTGCTAATAAAGTCATCTAAAAAGTCCGTTGGCATTTTTTCAAAGAATGTCCTGTTTTCCTTGCACAAAATTGTCATGCCTATTAGGCAGTGAACACTAAGAGTTACTTCATGTTCATTTTTTTCAGGGTTCCCATATTTATCAATGATTTCGAGAGTTCTGCTTATGAACTCCTCTTCGGGGAATTTGCCATATTCCATAATCTTCCAAGTGTATAAGTAGAACCCCTCACTTCAAAACAACCCCCGTTTTCTCACTTGACTTTGGGAGAACAAGCCAATGTTCCCGCAACCTCCAAAACAATCTTTCTAATGTCATCATTTTCCAATTCGATTTTGAATCCCATTCTGTCATTCTCGAATTTGTAACCTTTGACTTCTTTTGATTCTTGCATTGGTTTAATACAAAAGTGCGCAACAGAGTGTCTTAGATTCCAAGCAAGCCCACGTAGACTATTTGGACAAATGTCTCTTTCATCCAACTGGTTTTGAGAGCAATACTGGCAGATTTTTTTCTTGTTGTATTCCAGAGATGAGCAAGCTTTTGGAGAAATCATTCTTTCAATTTTTGTCTCAGAAGAAATGCAATCAAGCATTGCTTTTTCTTTTGGTAGAAGAAGCAGACCCAGAAGGCAATTTATCAAAAGAGTAGTTTCGTATGCCTCTTTCCCTACGTTGGGTTTGACGTACTCGCAATACTGTTCTAAAAGCTTATATGTACGAGTCAAGAACTCTTCTGGAAATTTTTGTTCGTTGAATTCAGTCATAATTCATACTTTAATCGTTAAGAATTCTCACTTCAAAACCACCCCTGTTTTCTCACTCCACAACAGCAGATCAATCTCATCAATATCAAAGTCTTTAATGACAAAAATCAGGGATTTGTATATATTTCGGGTGTAATGAAGTTCAACATAATTATTGAGAAAGATGAGCGCGGGTATTACGCTTTTTGTCCTGCACTCAAAGGTTGCCACTCACAGGGTGATTCTCTGGAAGAGGTGTTGAGTAACATCAAAGAGGCACTAGAGTTGTATCTGGAGACTCTATCCCCTGAAGAAAGGTCTTCTTGCGCAAGCAAAGAGATTCTAACAACGAGTATGGAAATCGGCGTTGCCTAAAATCACTTTATGAGATTATTGATTACAATTCTTAAGCCTCACTTCAAAACCACCCCCGTTTTCTCACTCCACAACAGCAGATCAATCTCATCAATATCAAACCCGTTGCGTTTGGCGTAGCGTTGCAGTTTCTTTTCAATTTCAAGATAGCGTTTGCCGTTGGCGGGCGGTTTCGGGTCGCTGACCACTTTTAATTCAAACAGGCAGTTCATTATGTGCTTGTCCAGAATGGCGTAGCCGGAAAAGCCGATGTTTCGCAGGAAATGGCTCGCTTCTTTGAAGCCGATGCCTTTTATGTCCTTGTTTGTCGCGAAAAAATCGCGTCTTTCGTCCGTGTCTGAAAACGAAAGAAGCAACCGTTTCATTTTTAAGCCGTGAGTTTCGGCGAGATAGTTTCTCGTGTGCAGAAGATAGCGCGCCCGTTCGTTCGGAAATCTGTGCGCTCCGTTTTTTATGAGCAGTTTTGAAAACTGTTTTTCGGTTTTCGCGGAAAAAAGCACGGGGCGGACGGCGTTTATGGATTTAATTCCCATCTTCGCGCTTGCCCCTGCGGTGAATATGCAGAACGCGAGTTCCTCAAACAGTTCGGCGTTGTTGGCGCGCTTGATTACTTTTTGAAACTCCGCGAGTTTCGCGCGAATTTCCCGCCGTTTTTCACGGAGCGATTTTTTTAAGGCGTTTGTTGTCAGCATGGCGGTTGTTGTTACGGCAAGAGAGCATAAAAAAACCGGCAGCCGATTAAAGCCGCCGGTTTTTTAACTTGAAAGCGTTATGACTTTTTGGGTCTTCCGCGTCCGCGTTTTTTCGGTCTGCCGGGCCCGCGTTTTGCGGTTGTCGCCGCTTTTGCGGGTCTTCCGCGTTTTGCCGCCGCTTTGGGAGGTCTTCCGGGTCCGCGTTTGGCTGTTGCCGCTTTCGCGGGTCTGCCGGGACCGCGTTTTACGCCCGAACCTTTGGGCCGTCCGCGTTTTTTTGCCGCGGGTTTTGGTCCCGGTTTGGCTTTTACGCCCGAACCTTTGGGCCGTCCGCGTTTTTTTGCTGCGGGTTTTGGTCCCGGTTTGGCTTTCACACCCGAACCTTTGGGCCGTCCGCGTTTTTTCGCTCCCGGCTTGGGTCCCGGTTTGGCTTTCATGCCGGAGCCTTTGGGCCGTCCGCGTCTTACGGTTCCCGCCGTGGCGGTAGCGGAAGTTCCGCCCATTTTCTCAACAATCATCGCGATTCCCATTCCGCCCCCGATGCACAGAGCCGCAAGCCCGCGCTTGACGGAAGGTCTTCTTTTCATTTCGTGAAGAAGTTTTACGAGAACAACCGTTCCCGATGCGCCAATGGGGTGTCCCAGCGCAATCGCGCCGCCGTTTACATTTATTTTCTCTTCAGGGATTGGCAGGTCGCTTAAAACCGCAAGCGACTGAGCCGCAAATGCCTCGTTTAATTCAAAAAGGTCAATGTCGCTGAGCGACAGGTTTGCTTTGTGAAGCGCCTTGTTGATTGCCGGCACGGGA
Organism: Candidatus Mycalebacterium sp.; assembly: GCF_977828045.1. NCBI lineage: Bacteria > Pseudomonadati > Thermodesulfobacteriota > Candidatus Dadabacteria > Candidatus Nemesobacterales > Candidatus Mycalebacteriaceae > Candidatus Mycalebacterium > Candidatus Mycalebacterium sp. The sequence goes on from NZ_CDWCUL010000013.1 coordinate 86,295, forward strand.
CCGATTCCCATTATTGCAGGGTCAACCGCTCCGACCGCATATGACACAATTGAGGCAAACGGTTGCAATCCCAACTGTTTCGCTTTGCTTTCGGAAGTAACAAGCACCGCCGCCGCGCCGTCGTTAATTCCCGAAGCGTTGCCGGCGGTAACTGTTCCGCCCATTTTGAAAACGGGACGCATTCCCGCGAGCGACTGCGGGGTAACATCGCCACGCGGATGCTCGTCAACGTTGAAATCAAGAGGGTCTTTCCTGCGCTGTGGAACCGAAACCGTAACAATCTCGTCTTTGAATTTTCCGGATTTCTGTGCCGCTTTTGTTTTCATCTGGCTTTTGTAGGCGAATTCGTCCTGCGCCTCTTTTGACAGATTGTAGGCTTCGGCGAGGTTTTCCGCCGTAACCCCCATGTGGTAGTCATTGAAAATGTCCCACAGTCCGTCGTTGACCATTCCGTCCACAACCTCGTCCTTGGGCATCGCCATTCTGTATCCGTATCTGGCTTTGGTTAGATAGAAGGGCGTTTGGCTCATATTTTCTATTCCGCCCGCGACCACGGCGCTTGAATCGCCCGCTTTAATCGCCTGAGCCGCGAACGCGATGCTTTGAAGCCCTGAGCCGCAAACTCTGTTGAGCGTTATGCCCGGCGTTTCAGTTCCGAGCCCCGACTTGACGGCAACCTGTCTTGAAGGGTTCTGCCCGAGACCCGCGCTGAGCACGTTTCCCAGTATGCAGTCGTCAACCTCTTTGGGGTCAATTCCGGTTCTGCTCAAAATTTCATTAACAACCCTGACGCCGAGATCAACGGCGGGGACGTCCTTTAAGGTTCCCCCGAAGGCACCGATAGCGGTTCTGACGGGGTTTGAAATAACAACTTTTTCCATTGACTAATCCTCCTGTGAAGCACAATTTATTTTTTAAATTGTAACTTCCAATTTACATAAATTAATTAAATAACGCAAAACCCGATTAAAAAGAGGCGCGTTTGCTGTTAGTTTAGGGACGAATTTTCCGTTATGGATTCAAACACGAAAAAATCAAATCCCGGGCGCAAGCCGCGCAAAACGGTCGCCGTTTTTTTCGGCGGTCGCTCCGCCGAGCATGAAATATCAATCATTTCCGCGCGCTCGGTTCTGGAAAATATTGACCGTTCGCGCTTTTCGCCGGTTCCGGTTTTTATTGACAGAAAAGGGGCGTGGAGAAAAACAAGCCCTGAAAATCCGCAAGTGCGCGGAGGAGTTTCTCTCATTCCCGCTCCGGTCGGCGCGCTTTGTGAGATAAAAAACCGAAAGGTTTCCGCCCGCCGCAAGGTGGATGCGGCTTTTCCCGTTCTTCATGGCACAGACGGTGAGGATGGCGCGGCGCAGGGGTTTTTTGAAATTTGGGGCGTTCCGTATGTCGGCGCGCGGGTTCTGGGCGCCGCGCTCTCGGCGGACAAACTCACGGCGAAACGGCTCTTGAGGGGCGCGGGACTTCCGGTTGTCCGGTTTTGCGGACTTAGTAAAAAGGACTGGAAGAAAAACCGCAAAAACGCGGTTTCTTCCGCTCTGCGCGAGGTTGGGGTTCCGTGTTTTGTAAAACCCGTTAATCTCGGTTCAAGCATAGGGATAGAGAAAATTGACAGCCCGAAAGTTGCGGCGCGCGCGGTCGCGCGAAGTTTTGAATTTTGCGACACGGTTATTTTAGAAAGCGCGGTTGAGGACGCGCGTGAAATTGAAGTGAGTGTTATGGGGACGGACAGCCCGCAAGCGTCCGTTGCGGGGGAGGTTGTTCCCGCCGGGGATTTTTACGATTACAAGGCGAAATACGGCGATGCGGGGAGCAAGTTAATTATTCCCGCCCCTTTGCCCGCACGGCTTGCAAAAGAGATCCGTTCCGCCGCGTTGGAAACATTTTCCGTTCTGCGTTGCTCGGCGATGGCGAGGGTTGATTTTCTTCTGAACCCCGCAACGGGTGAGTTTTTTGTGAGTGAATTAAACGCCATTCCGGGCTTTACGCAGATAAGCATGTATCCGAAACTGTGGGAGGCGAGCGGAGTTCCTTATCGCGATTTGATAAGCCGCCTGATAGATATGGCATTTGAGTCGGCGGAGCGTAAAAAAGCGCTCAAAATGGATTGTTCGGAAAAGTAAAAACTATTTTCCCATAATAGTTTCCGCCCCTCTTTTTTGCTCCCTGAAAATCACAAGAAAAACAACGCCCGCGAGAATGCAGGTTCCGCCAATCAGTTTCATCGTAGGCGGCACGCTGTCAAAAAACACAAAGGACAAAAGCACCACGAACAGAGATTCAAGAGGCATAATCGCCGTACTTCGCGACAGGTCGAGAAGTTTGAGGGAGTAAAACTGACAGCCCTTTGCGATGTATGCGCCGAATGTTCCGCCCGCCGCCATCAGTAAAATCTCGCGTGTTCCGGGAATTTGGATTGTTCCGGACGCGATGAGATATGTGAGCAGAATAAGCGAGACGCCGAGGGTTCTTAGCGTTGCCACGGTGAACATGTTCAGGCGCGTGCCGCCGGCGAATTTTCTGACCCAGAAGGTGACCATTGAATAGCACAAAGCCGCGAGCAGAACAATCGCCACTCCGAACAGAAGGTATCTGTCGCCATGGTAGGCGACCACGCCGCCGCCCACTATTGTGAGAGCCATTCCGGCGGCTTCCCCCCGGTTTATTTTCTCGCGCAGAAAAATTATTCCCAGAATAAGAGAAAAAAGCGTCTGAGATTTCATCAGGAACGATGTCAGCGCGGGGCCGATTATCCAAAGCGATTTGACCCAGAGCACGGCTCCGATTGAAGTGAAAACCGAAATCAACAGCAGAATTTTCGCGTATTTGCGGAAATTCCGTATTTCATTTCTCTGCGATGGGATCAGCGCGGACACGACAAACGCCGTTACAAATGCTCCGGCAAACCAGAAAAAAGTTGTTGATACGGGGTCAAGATTCAGCCCGCCCGTGTTCAGATATTTTCCTATCACGTATGAAAGCGCGGTGAAGAAAGCCGTGCCAATCATAAGCAAATATCCTTTGAGCGGAAACTTGCTTTCGGATTCAGCCGGACTTCTTGTTTGGTTTGTCAAGTTTTCAGGGTTTGAGATTGCGCGCCGCGAGCGCGAGTTTTGTGTAGCCGGACGCCTTTATTATGGACATTATGTCAACAATGGTTCCGTGAGCGACATTTTCTTCGGCTTTGATGACAGCGATGGCGGATTTGTTGGACGATTTTTCAAGGGTCTCGCGCAAGGATTTACGGGAAACCTGTTTGTTGTCCAGATAAATCCTTCCATCCGCGTAAACCGAGACGGAAATTTTTTCCGTTTTTATTTCCCCGACCGGAGAGCCCACTTCGGGAATCTTGATTTTTATTCCCTTGACCGCAGGTGTGAAATTGAGGGAAAGCGCGAAAAATATAAGCAGATTGAAAACCACATCCACAACCGGCGTGAGGTCAAGGCCGCTCACAAGACGACTTTTCCGCGAAAATACCGCGCCGGTTTTTTTCACTGTTTCAGGTCTCCGGACGATTTTTTAAGCGATGTCACTATATCTTTGAGTGACTGTTCAAGATGAAGAATTACCGACTCGTATTTACCCAGCAAATATTTGTGGGCAATGAAAACCGGTATCGCTACGCAGAGCCCGAGCGCGGTCGTATAAAGCGCTTCGGATATACCGCCCGCAAGCGCCGCGGGATTGACGTCCGTGTCGAGCGAAATAACCCCGAATATTTTTATCATTCCCGAAATTGTTCCAAGCAGACCCAGCAGGGTGCTGACACTGCTTATGGCTCCGAGCATCTCAATGTGCGAATAGAGGTCAAGTGATTCGTTTTCCAGAGACCGCCTCGCGAACTCTTCGGGGTCTTTGTTTTCCGCCGCCGCTTCAATCGCCACCAGTGTTACACGCGCCGAGGGAGAGTTGTTCGCTTCGCAGAGCACGCGCACGCCGTTGAATTCTTTCTTTTCAAGCAGGCTCAAGAATTGCCCCGTTTCGGGCGGAACCACTTTTGATTCACGCAAAAAATAAAACTTTTCAATAAAAAGCGTTGTTCCAACTATTGAGCACAGCGCTATGGGATAGAAGAAAAACCCCGTTTTCCCCATTATTTCAAAAATTGTTTCCATTTTTATCCTCTTCCGCCCGCGCCAAAATCGGCAACAGTTTCGCCTTTGAGCATATTTTCAAAACTCTCCCTCTCTCTTATTACGCGAAATTTGCCGCCTTTCACAAGAATTTCCGCCGCGCGCGCGCGTGTGTTGTAATTTGATGACATCGTAAAACAGTAAGCGCCCGCGCTCATCACCGCAAGCAACTCGCCCGCTTCCACAAGCGGAAAATCCCTGTCGGTGGCGAGGAAATCGCCCGATTCGCACACGGGACCCACGATGTCTGTTTTTTCCATTTTCTTTCCGGTGGGCATTTTCACGGGAACAATCTCATGGTGGGAGCCGTAAAACGCAGGGCGCACAAGGTCATTCATCGCCGCGTCAACCACAATGAATTTTTTTTCGCTTCCGCGCTTCACATACATCGCGCGAGTCAGAAGGAGTCCCGCGTTCGCCGCGAGCGACCTTCCGGGCTCAATGACGAGTTCCAGTTTTGAGCCCGCCATCAGTTTTTCAACCGCGTCCGCGAAATCCTCAAGCGGGGGAGGAGAGTCACCCGCGCCGTAGCGGACTCCCAGCCCGCCGCCCATGTCAAGCCGACTGATTTTTATTCCCTTTTTCTCAAGTTTGCCGACCAGAGCGAGCAGTTTTTCAAGAGAGTCCGTGAATGAGGAAATTTCAAAAATTTGAGACCCTATGTGAGCATCAATTCCCCTTATTTCAATTCCCTTCATTGACGCCGCGCGCTCGTACGTTTTTTCCGCCTCGTCCGCATCCATTCCGAATTTGCTTTTTTTGAAACCCGTTGAGATATAAGGATGTGTTTTAGGGTCTATATCGGGATTAACGCGCAGTGAAACGGGCGCTTTTGTGCCGAGTCCCATTGCGATTTCGTTAATGGCTCGAAGCTCCGGCGGAGACTCAACATTGAAAAAAAGTATTCCTTTTTCAATCGCGAGTTTTATTTCGTCCGGGCTTTTTCCCACTCCTGAAAAAACGGTTTTTCCCATGTCCCCACCCGCTTTTTCGACCCGCTTGAGTTCGCCGCCCGAAACCACGTCAAAACCGGCTCCGAGCTTCGCGAAAAGTGAAAGAACGGCCAGATTTGAATTCGCTTTGACCGAATAGCAAATTAGCGGCGAAATCTTTGAAAACGCATTTTCATAGGCGCGGTATGCGCTCTCAAAAGCGCCCGCGCCGTAGATGTAGCAGGGCGTGCCGACCGCATCCGCGATTTCTGTGAGGCGCGTCTGTTCAAAAAACAATTCGCCGTCGCGGTATGAAGTGTTTGTTGTGGGCAGGAATGGTTCGCTCATCGGGGCTTTGCTCATGGGGATTTCCCGGCGTGTGAGAAGTCCGTATTCTATATTAAGAACAGCGAAGGGGAAACCCCCGCACTTTTCCGCGGACTGCTTCACAATCGGCTTTCTGTAATTCATAATAAACCCTTATATGCCGAAATCTTCCGCGCAAAATTCGCTTTTTATGAAAACCTGCCGCCTTGAACAAACGGAGCGGACACCCATCTGGATTATGCGGCAGGCGGGCAGATACCTGAAGGAATACAGGCAAATCAGGGCGAAGGTTCCGTTTCTTGAACTCTGCAAAAATCCCGAACTCGCGGCTGAAGTTACGCTTCTGCCGATTGAAAAATTCGGCTTTGACGCGGCGATAATTTTCGCCGACATACTGCTGATTCTGGAGCCGTTGGGAATTGGTATTGAATTCACAAAGGGAGACGGTCCGAAAATTAAAAACACAGTCCGCTCCGCAGCTTCGGTTGACGCGATGAGGGAGTTTGACCCCGAAAAAATGGACTATGTGAGCAATACGGTTGCGATGGCAAGGAGGTCTCTTGATTCCGAAGTCGCGCTTCTGGGATTTGCCGGAGCGCCTTTCACGGTCGCCTCGTACCTGATTGAAGGCGGCGCATCCTCAACATACTCAAACACAAAAACTCTTATGCGCTCGGATGAGGGGCTGTGGAACGCGCTGATGGAAAGACTTTCCACGGCGACCGCTTCATACTTGAACGCCCAGATAGACGCCGGCGCGGATGCGGTTCAGATTTTTGACAGTTGGGCGGGCTGTCTCTCGCCCGATGATTACCGCCGTTTTGTTATGCCGCACACAAAAGCCGTTCTTGATGCTCTGCCGCGGCGGGTTCCGGCAATCCATTTTGGAGTCGGCGCGGGCTTACTGCTTTCCGACATGAAAAAAGCGGGCGGCTGCGTAATTGGAATTGACTGGACGGTTGACCTCTCCGAGGCGTGGAAAACCATCGGATACAAAACCGCGATTCAGGGCAATCTTGACCCCTCCGTTCTGCTTTGCGACCGCAGGAGAGTGGAAGACAGCGCGGTTTCAATCCTGAAAAAAGCCGCCGGGCGTCCCGGGCATATTTTCAATCTTGGGCACGGCGTTTTGCCCTCCACTCCGCCCGATAACGTTGCCGCGCTTGTTGAGAAAGTCAGGGAGTTTTCAGCGCGATGAACGGTTTTGATTCCATTGTTCTTATTGGCTACGGTGCGCCGGACAAGGCCGAAGATGTGCCGGAATTTCTGCGGATAGTCGCGAAGGGGGTTGCCATTGCCGAAACGCGAATAAAAGAGGTTGAGAGCCATTACGCAGAGGTTGGCGGCGGCTCGCCGCTTAAAGAACTCACACAGCGGCAGGGAGAGGCAATGGGGAAGTTTCTCAAAAAACAGGGAGTGAATTTGCCGGTCTATATGGCGATGAGAAACTGGCATCCGTTCACCGATGACACGGTCGCGGAAATGACCCGGCGCGGGCACAGAAAATGCGTCGCGCTCATAATGGCTCTTCACCAGTGCGACACAAGTTGGGAGCGCTATCAGCGCGAGGTTGAGGAGGCGAAAGCGAAAGCGCACGCGGATATTGAGTTTGTCTATTGCCCGCCGCTTTTTGACAATCCGCTTTTTATAGAAAACTGCGCGGACAGGGTTGCCGGGCAGATAGCAAAACTTCCGGGAGGGCGTTTGTCGGATTCGGCGAAACTGATTTTTACCGCCCACAGCATACCGCTTGAAATGCCCGGCTCCGGCACTTACGAAAAGCAGTTTCGCAAAACCTGCGAACTTACCGCACGCAAACTCGGTGCGGACGATTTTCTGGTCGCGTGGCAGAGCAGAAGCGGCAGCTCCGCTCAAAAGTGGTTTGAGCCCGATATTTGTGATGTTATTGAGGGGCTTGGCAAAGAGGTGAGCCACATTGTGATTCAGCCCATCGGGTTTGTGTGCGACCATGTTGAGGTTCTTTACGACATCGGTGTTGAAACCATGCAGGCGGCGCGAAAAGCCGGAATAAAAATGCTCACCGCAAAAACCGTGAACGATGACGCAAAGTTTGCCCGCGCGATGGGCGAAGCGGTTCTGGCGTTTGTTGAGAAGTGACCCGTCCAAAAAAAATTGTTGTTATCGGTGGCGGAATAGCGGGGCTGAGCGCCGCGCTTGAGATTTCGGACTTCGGGCGGCGAACGGCGCCCTCGGTTGAAATTCTGGAATCTTCCGACTCTTTCGGCGGAACAATCTCAACCGTTCGCGAAGACGGTTTCATATTTGAGCGCGGTCCTGATTCATTTTTTGCCGATGAAGCCGCGCTTGAGTTCTGCTCAAAAATTGGAATTTCCCCGCAACTTATCGGAACTTCCGAGCTTGGGCGCAGGGTTTTTGTTATGCGCGGCGAACGCGCCGTTGCTCTGCCGGACGGGTTTTTTATGATGGCTCCGCGCAAAATTCCGCCGTTTCTCACGAGCCCGTTTTTTTCCCTCCCGTGCAAAATCAGAACGCTCGCCGAAATTTTTATTCCCGCCCGCGCCGCGAGTGAAACAGAGGAGAGCGTTGCGGATTTTATCCGCAGGCGGTTTGGCGATGAGATTTATGAAAAAGCCGCCGCGCCCCTTATTGGCGGAATTTACTGCGCGGATCCGGAAACTCTGAGCGCGGAATCGGTTTTGCCCGAATTTGTCAAAATGGAGAGAGAAAACGGCGGGGTGCTTCGCGCTCTACTGCGCGGCGGCGGAGACAAAAGCGGCGGAGGAGCGAGGTTCGGCGGCTTTGTCGCACCCGAAGGCGGAATGTCTGAAATGGTTGCCGCCGCGCTCCGGCTCCTCCCCGGCGGTTGCGCCCGCGCGGGTTTTAGAGTGTCAAAAATTGTCCGAACGCCGGGCGGATGGGAGATTTTTTCAAGTTCGGGTGAAAAGGTTTTGGCGGACGCGGTTGTTATGGCGACTCCATGCGGCGGCGCGGCGGAAATGCTTGAGGAAACCGATTCCGAACTTGCGCGGCTTTTGCGTTCGGTTTCGTTTTCTTCGTGCGCGGTTGTGAATCTTGCGTATGAAAACAGTGCCGTTGCCGCCGCGCCGGACGGTTTTGGCGTTCTTTTCCCCGAAGCAGGCGCGGACGGGGTTTTCGCGTGCTCATTTTTGAGCCGGAAATTCCGGAACAGAGCGCCTGAGGGTTTTAGTGTTTTAAGATTTTTCATCTCAGGAGGGCAATCCTGCGCGCTTACGGATGAAGCAATCACGGCGCGGGCTCGTAAAGCGGCGGAGACGGTTTTCGGCGCGCACGGAGAGCCTCAAACGGTTGCCGTGGGGAAATACGGCGGACAGATGCCCGTTTACCGCATCGGCCATCGCGATCTTGTGAGCCGGATAATGAGCGCGGCGGACAGAGTGGGGCGGATAACGTTCGCGGGAGCGGCATACGAAGGGGTTGGAATCCCGCGCTGCATAGCGAGCGGAGCGAAAGCGGGCGCAAAGGCGGCGGGCTTCTCACGCGCGGGGGGAAATTTGAGAAAACCGCTCTGCGGAGTGTAAAATAAGCGGAGTTTAATTTCAGGAGGTGTGGACTTATGAGACTTAAAGGCAAAGTGGCTTTAATAACGGGCGGAAGCCTCGGGCTTGGAAAGGCGACCGCGATTCTTTTCGCGCAGGAAGGCGCGACCGTTGTGATTACGGGCAGAACGGAAAAAACGCTCAAAGAGACAGTCTTGGAGGCGGAGAAACAGGGCGCGAAAATTGAGCATATGGTGAGCGATGTTGCCAAAGAAGAGGATTGCAAAAGCGCAGTTGAAGAGACCGTAAAAAAGCACGGTGCGATAGATATTCTTTTTAACAACGCCGGTGTTCTTTCGGCGGCTCCAACCCATGAGACCGCCATTGAGGAGTGGGACAGAATTTTCGCCATCAACGTGCGCGGAACCTTTTTGATGTCCAAGTTCACAATTCCGCACATGCTCAAAAACGGCAGTGGTTGCATAGTGAACAACTCGTCGGTTCTCGGGCTCAAAGCCGTGGCGGGATTCACCTCATACGTTTCCTCAAAAGGCGCGGTAACGCAGTTAACAAGAGCGATGGCGCTTGACTACGCCGAGCACGGAATCAGGGTGAACGCCATATGCCCGGGCGCGATAGAAACGCCGATGGTGGAAGGCATTATTAACTCAATGGACGACAAGCAGGCCGCTGAGGATATGCTGACTTCGTTCCATCCGGTTGGCAGAATGGGGCGTCCCGATGAGATTGCCAGAGCGGTGCTTTTTCTGTGCGAAGACGGCGTTGGGTTTATGACCGGCTCCATGCTTTCGGTGGACGGGGGCTGGATAGCCAGATAGTTTGCCTCTCCACTTTAATTGCCGATGTAGCTCAGTGGTAGAGCAGCTCACTCGTAATGAGCAGGTCAGGAGTTCGACTCTCCTCGTCGGCTTTTCAGAAAAATGAGCGATTTAAGCATCCTGCGGCGAGACATAAAACGCGCTTTTTCAAAGGCGCGGGTTTTTGCCGTGAGCAGAAAAGTCGTGTCTGCTTCGGGCGTTGCCGAAAAGCTTTCAAGCACGGGTGTAAAAACCGTTTTTTTTGACAGAGCGGACGAGGTTGAGCCTCAGGGCGCGGTGTTTCTGGCTTTTGAGCCCGAAGATGTTTGTGTTGCGCGGGAAGCCGCATTTTTTGCCGCTCCCGCTTCGGCTCCACTTGAGGTAAAAATGCGTTGTTCCTATGTTTCAAGTTTTGACGGTGAAAGCGCGGTGCTTGAAATGGCGGATTTGATAATGGTGGCAAAGAGGTCATAATTTTCACGAGATGGTAGAGAAAAAGACAAAAGAAACGACCGAGCCCACCGCCCGCGTCCGTAAAACGGCGGGTGGAGATATGAAAAAAGAGGTGGAGCAGATTCAGGACAATTTCTACAATGCGCTCAACAAAGCCGACATTGCCCTGATGGAAAAGGTCTGGGTTCCGGGGGGCAGGGCAAAATGCATACATCCCGGCTGGCCCGCGATACGGGGCTGGGATGCGATAAAGGCAAGTTGGATTAGTATTTTTGAATCCGGCGAACTCGCGAGCGTGGAAACCTCGGACATTATGATTGATGTTGGCGAAAAGGCGGCGTGGGTAAACTGTATTGAAAAACTCAACCATTTTGTTGACGGCAGAATAGTTGTAACGCTCGCGCAGGCGACCAACATTTTTGAAAACACGGAAAAGGGCTGGAGAATGACTCTTCACCACGCCTCTCCGGTTCCCGTGAGCACCCTTACCGAAGGAGAATTGCAGTGATGACGGTTGAGGAATTACGCGCCGTTCTGGGCTGGAGCGCGGTAATAAATTACGGCTTGTTTATTTACTGGGTTCTACTTTTCAAATTCGCGCGTAAATGGGTTTATTCAGTCCACACAAAATGGTTCAAACTCTCTCCCGAAAAATTTGATTCCAGCCAATACAAAATGATGGGCTTTATGAAAATCTGCCTGTTCGTGTTCAATCTCGCGCCGTATCTGGCGTTGCGGATTGTGTTTGACTAAACGCTGTTTATAAAAACCGCCTGTTTTTTGAACCTTCCGTCAATTGCAAGATCAACAAGCGCTTTGGCGAGTTCGGTTACCCGCACTTTGTTTCCCATGAGTTTGAACGGCGTTATGTTCGCGTCCCGTTCGTAGTCGCCGGGCACAATCCACGGCGGGCGCACGATTGTCCAATCAAGCGGGCTGCGCGCCAAAATCTCATATTCCCCGCGCTTGTCGTCAAGCAGACGCCGGAGGTGAGAGCTTATTTTTGTGAACAGATACGCCACACCGCCGAAAAACTTTCCCCTGACGCTGAACTTGTCAGTTGGCACGGACAAACTCGCGCCTGAAACCGCAACATAGCGCGAGATTCCCTCTTCCGGCATTAAGAGGGAAAGATGAAGCGCGGCTTGCGAGTGGACTTTGTATCCGGTGCGTAAATCGCTTGGACCCAGCGCACTTATGACCGCATCCGCGCCTTTTATCAACTCCCCTATCGCGCGCGGGTCGGTGGCGTCTCCCGTTATGATTTCAAGTCCACCGTCGCTCGCTTCGGGAAGCGCGGGCATTCTTCGCGCGTCCCTCACAAGGACACGCGCCGTGTGTCCGCAACGCAGGCAGTAGCGGGTTGCCATCATTCCCGTGTGCCCGCTCGCTCCGAGAATGGCGAAAGTCATTCGGCTTTACCTTTGCCAATCTCTTCAAGAATGGTTCCAATTTTGTTCGCAAGCGTTTGCGTTCCTTCACCCGTAACGGCTGAAATTGCCACCGTTTCAATTCCTTTTTCCGCTAAAACCCCGGCGATTTGTTCCACTTTTTCGCGCGCTTGGGGGATGTCAATTTTATTGAGCGCGACTATCTGCGGTTTTGCCGCGAGCGCGGCGTCATAAAGGCGCAGTTCGGAGTTGATTTTTTCATAATCCTCAAGCGGTTCTCTTTCTTCCACCGGCGACATATCAATCATGTGAACAAGAAGTTTCGTCCGCTCAACATGTTTGAGAAACCGGATTCCGAGCCCCGTGCCTTTGTGCGCTCCTTCAATAATTCCGGGGATATCCGCCATTGTGAAAGTTTTGTAATCACCCCATTTGACCACGCCCAGGCTTGGAACGAGCGTTGTGAACGGATAGTCCGCGATTTTGGGTTTCGCGGCGGAAACCTTTGATATAAGAGTTGATTTGCCCGCATTTGGAAACCCCGTTATTCCCACATCGGCGAGCAGTTTCAGTTCAAGAAAAATATCGAAACTTTCCGCGGGCTGTCCGTTGTCCGCTCTGCGCGGCGCCTGATTTGTTGAAGTGGCGAACCTCGCGTTTCCCCTGCCGCCCCTACCGCCCCGCGCGGCGACAACACTGTCTCCGTCATTGCGCAAGTCCGCGAGAATTTTCTGCGTTTCCGAATTGCGAACAACCGTTCCCACGGGCACGGATATGACGAGGCCGTCTCCGGTCGCGCCGTGTTTGCCGGACCCCTCTCCGTGAGCCCCGCGCTTTGCGCGGTAGTGCCGTTGGTATCGGCAGTCAAGCAGCGAAGAAACCTGCCCGCTTGCCGAAACCATCACATCTCCGCCGTCTCCGCCGTCTCCGCCGTTGGGACCGCCTCTGGGCACATGCTTTTCCCGCCGGAAACTCATGCATCCGTCCCCGCCCGCACCGGACTGGATGTATATTTTCGCTTCATCTATGAACTTGACCATTGGAGAGGATTATACTTGAACGGCGTTTTAGAAGTTTGAGAGTGGGCGTTGGGTTAATTTTGGACAGTAATGAATTCGTGTATTTTCTTTGAGTAAACTTCCCAGCCACAGCCGCCATTTCTTTGTTTATTAAAACTGCCGTAATTTGACGGGTGGTAAGTGTGAAGCCAGAATGTTGTCCTGTCGGACAAAACTACAATTGAAGCAAACTCATCTATAGTTTTTCCGGTCGTTCCCACCAGAGGTAAAATCGCTTCTTTGGCTTCATTGCCTTGAGTTACCAATATTTGCGGGGAGAGAATATCCAGTTCTTCTTTGAGATACCTTCTGCAATTTTTAAACAATCTCTTCGCCGCCAGTTTTTTTTGCGGTTTGTTCATACAACATTTAGCCGAGTTTGCGTGAGCAAAAAAACGCTTGGTATCTTCCACTTTTATTTCCGGCTTAAATTCCTTCAGAATGTACCAGGCAAGTTCATGTGTTCTATACCAGTGCTTGCTCTTGTGCAGTTTGAGCACATCTCTGTCAGACTCCTCTTTTTTTCTTATGGCAGACGGAAGTCTTTCTTTGCTATCTTTGCTCCCTTTACCTGAATCCAGAGACAAGAACAGTAATCTCGGCAGTTTGCCTTTTTCATAACCACTGCTTACAAAAGCCGATTTTGGACCCGTAAATGTTTTGCAATCTCCTTTGCAATCGCCTTTGTATTCGCAAGTGAAAGACGTGGATAAAATCCCATTTTCTTTGTAGTAGTTTTCCAGTTTACGTAGCAATTCATCATTTCCCGACTTTTTCGGGTTTGAGGCCGGATTTTTTAATCACGGCTTGTATGATGCCGTCCCAGTAGAGCCACCAGTGAGAGTTTTTCTTGTGGTTGCCGAGTTGTTGCTGCGCGTAGAGCATGGCGTGTTCGGGTTTGTTCTGGTAAAGAAGCAGTTTCTCCGCCGCTTCCTTTACCTCTTTTTTATCAATGGGGATTTCGTCCAGCTGGGTTTGTAGAATCTCTTTTATCGTCGCAATTTCTCCCGACACAACCTCCATTCCGTCCGCGATGCGTTTGCACTGCGCCTTTACATCTCCCTCAAGCGCGGAGTTTTGCTTTTTCATCAAATCGGCAAAATCGCGCAGTTTGTCCGCCGTGTCGCGCGCTTTGTTTGTTTCTATGATGATTTTTGTTATCGCTTTTGCGCTGAGAGCCATTTTTTTCTCCCCGTATCCGCTTTGAATTAAATTTGCGGGCACATTTTTAGTATTTTACGCGATTGCCCGGCGTGAACCTAATCCGCGAAGAAAAACAGTGCGGAGCAAACCGCTATGAACGGAGCGAAGGGGAAAATTTGAGATACGGCTTGCCCGCGCAGTTTCAGATACGCGATTCCGCCTATCGCGCCGGTTATGGAAGCCGCAAAAATCACAGACGGAACATCCGCCGCGCCTATGAACGCGCCCGCGCCCACCATGAGTTTTACGTCGCCCATTCCAAGTCCTTCTTTTTTTCTCAACATTTTGTAAATAAACGCCGCGACCAGCAGAATGCCCCCTCCGAGTGCGCCTCCGGCCGCCGCGTCAGGGAAAAGCCCGAGCGGTATGGAGAACAGGATTCCCGCCGCCGCAAAGGGCAGGGTGATGAAGTCCGGCACGGTCATAGTGGAGAGGTCAAAGGCGCTCGCCGCGATGAGCGCGTAGAGAAAAATAAAACACCTCAACGCCTCAAACGAAAGTCCGAAAACATAAACCGCCGCGACCGCGCTTGCCGCGCACAACGCTTCAACGGCGGGATAAAATGGCGAAAACCGGGCTCCGCACCGCAGGCACGCGCCGCGACAAATAAAAAATCCCGCGACCGGAATATTGGCGTAAAATCTGATGGGTTTCAAACAGGTTTCGCATGCCGAAGGCGGGCTTATGACGGACAACCCTTTTGGCACGCGCCGGACGCACACGCAGAGAAAACTTCCAAGCGCGCCGCCGATGAAAAACAGCGCCGCCCAAAACAAAAAAGGGTGGGGCGGGGCGATTTCAGCCACCTCGCCGCACTGGGGCCGCGCTCTTTTCCCTGACTTCCTTCAAACTTTTCAGGAAGTGCGAATTGGTTATGAGAAAGGTTTTTCCGTCGGGTTTTTTAATCTGTTCATTGAGCGCGAAGATTGACGCTTTGTCGCACACGAGTTTTACATCCGCGCCGGACATTTTTTTCATTTTTGCCGCAAGTGTTTTGAAGTTCACATTTTTCGCGAGCGGTTTGCCGCCGATGTGAATTTTCAGAATTTGCTCAATGCCTTCGCGGTCGGGAAGCGGTATGTTGAGAATCAGGTCAAACCTGCCCGAGCGCATAAGCGCGGGGTCAACGATGTCTCTGCGGTTTGTCGCCGCAAGCACCTGCACGTCCGAAAGCTCCTCTATGCCGTCCATCTCGGCGAGCATCTGGCTCACGACCTGCTCTGAAACCCTGTTGCCTTCGGACTTGCTTCTGACCGGAGCCAGCGCGTCAATCTCGTCAAAAAAGATTATTGACGGAGCGACCTGACGGGCTTTTGAGAAAACATTGCGTATCGCGCGCTCGGATTCGCCGACATATTTTGAAAGCAGCTCCGCGCCTTTGATCGATATAAAATTGACTCCGCATTCGTTCGCGAGCGCTCTTGCGATAAGAGTTTTTCCCGTTCCCGGAGAGCCGCACAGCATTATGCCTCTGGGCGGGTTTACCTCAGCCGCTTTGTAGAGACTTCTGTGGCGCAACGGCATAATCACGGATTCAAGAAGGGTGTTTTTTATCTCTTTCAGTCCGCCTATGTTTTCAAGCCCGGTTTCGGGAATGTCAACCGAGATTTCCCGTATGGCGGACGGCTCCACCTCTTTTAGCGCGGCGGTGAAGTTTTCCATTACGACCGAAATTTTGTCGTTTTTCTTTTTGTCTCTTTTCGCGGTTTTTGTTTCGTATTTGCCGTTGTCAAACTCTTCAAGAAAACCGCCGAGAGCCTTGAGCCCCGCCTCTTTGCACAGCATTTCGATGTCCGCGCCGGTGAAGCCGTTGGTCATTTCCGCAATGCGTTGAAAATCAACATTCTTTGAAAGCGGCATCGCCTCGCAGTGGATTTTCAGGATTTCAATTCTTGAAAGACTGTCGGGAACATCAAGCAGTATTTCCCTGTCAAACCTGCCGGCGCGCCGGAGCGCGGGGTCAATCAGGTCCGGCAGGTTGGTGGCTCCGATAACTATGACGTTGCCTTTTTTCTCCAGCCCGTCCATCATCGTGAGTAACTGGGCGACCACTCTTTTTTCAACCTCTCCGGCGACTTTGTCTCTGCGTGGCGCGATGGCGTCCAACTCGTCAAGAAAAATAATGGACGGCTGTTTTTCCTGCGCGGTTTCGAAGATTTCCCTTATTCGCGCTTCGCTTTCGCCGTAGTGTTTGCTAATGATTTCGGGCCCGTTCACAATCTGGAAATTCAATCCGGTTTCGTGAATTGCCGATTTTGCGAGCATTGTCTTCCCGCTTCCGGGGGGACCGATGAGCAGAATTCCCCTCGGCGGCTCTATGCCGAGGCGGGCAAAAACTTCGGGAAAACGGATGGGGATTTCAACGATTTCGCGGATTTTGCTTATCTGTTTTTTCAGCCCGCCGATACGCGCGTATCCGATTCCGTCCTGGTTTTCCTTCATGTTTGCCGGAATTTTCGCTATTGAGATTTCGGTTGTTTTCTCTATGACGACCGGATTGGACGAGGAGGGCACGGTGCTGATGACATAGATTTCCCCAGCCGCTTTGGGAGAGTTTGCGACTTTGCCATTTGCGGACATTCCGGCCCTGTCGCCTTTTGTCAGCGCGAGCCCGAGAAGGCTTGAATGAATCGCGTCCCTGCCTTTTTTTCTTTCGTAGAGAATGGTTTTGTCCGAAACCGCCACCGTAACGCGCTTTGCGCTTTCAAAGGGCGACTTTCTTATTATCACGAAATCGTTGATTTCCGCCCGGGCGTTGCGACGGGTGAATAGATCAATCTCAATTATGTTTTCGGTTGTTCCATCTTCGGTTTCAAAGGGCACGGCTCTGGCAACCGTCTTTCTTTTTCCGCCAATCTCAATGGTGTCAAACGGCTCAAGCCCCAGCTCATGCATGTTGTTGCGGCTGAGTTTGGCAACTCCTTTGCCCATGTCGTTACAGTCTATTTCTGATATTTTCAGCGAAATCATTTTTGTAAAAATAAATAATACATCAGAAAAACAACCGCGTCATTTACGCGTGTCCGACTGCGGACAGTTGATTTTTCCGGTTTCTCAATTCACAATTCCGGTCTTGATAGTCAAATCCTTATCTCTACACGACATCAGATGCTATGCGTCTGAAACCCTGAGTTTTCATCCCCGTTTCAACCTTATCTGCGGAGAAAACGGGCAGGGCAAAACGAATCTTCTTGAAGGGATTTACATACTGTGCAGGTTTAAGCCGCTCAGGGGTGTTTCGTCGTCCGAAATTGTGCGTTTCGGCAGGCGGTCGGCTTTTCTCAAAGGCGTTCTTGAAAAAGATTCTCCGGCACTTGTAACCGATGTGAGCGTTTCGTTTTCGGACAGGGGCGGAAAAAAGGTTGAGGTGAACGGCAAAAAGCCCGTCAATCTGGCGAAGAAGGCGCTTGATTTTGAAGTGGTTCATTTTACGCCGTCCGAAGTGGATCTGGCAAAGGGAAGCCCGTCATTGCGGCGGCGTTATTTTGACTCAATTATCTGCGGGCTGGTTCCGTCTCATTTTCAGGACATTCTGGACTTTCAGCGCGTTTTGCGGCAACGCAACTCATTTCTTGCTTCCGGGCGCGCGACCGCATCGGGCATTGCGCTTTGGGACGGGCAAATGGCCGAAATAGGCGGCAGAATCGTTGAAAAGCGCCTGCGCCTTGTGAAAAGAATAAACCGCGAACTGGACGCTTTATATCGTGGCATTGGAGGCGCGAATATAGGCGCGGAAGCCAAATACGAGCCGTCTTTCGAGATTTCAGGCGGAAAACGGGGCGAACTATCCGATTCCATCAAAAAAGCGCTTAAAAACGGCTTTTCGCGCGATACAAAGGCAAGGCATACCTCAACCGGTCCCCACAGAGACCGCATATCCCTGCAAATAGGCGGTAAAGACTGCGCTTTGTATGCTTCTCAGGGAGAGGCGCGGAGCGTGGTTCTGGCTCTCAAAATGGCCGAAATACGTCTTTATCAGGAGATTAAAAAGGAAAATCCCATATTCCTGCTCGATGACATATCAAGCGAACTTGACGAAAAAAGGCGGAAATTTCTGTTTGATATGCTTCTGAACTATCCGGGGCAGATTTTTGTTACTTCAACATCCGCCTCCGATATTCTCTATCGTGGAAAACGCAAAAATTTTCGGATTAAAGCCGGAAAAGTGACGGAGCAGGGGTAGCCCATACATTTTTGATATTTTTACACATTTCTGTGTATTTTTGAGTGCGGGAAGGTAAGAGTTTACATAATATACCTTATCGGACATTGGGGTTTGCCGCACAAACTCCGAACTCAAATAATAAGTGATATAAGTGAGATATATGGCATATATCATATATACTTAAAGTTAAAGAAAGCCGCCCTTTGTGGGCATAATCTCCAATTATTTGCGTCTCGGCACATCTTGCGGTTATCCTGAAATTCAATTGTCCGGGAGGGAATTGCCATGCCAACCATTTTTTCACAGATAATCAACCGCGAAATCCCTGCGGAAATCGTTTATGAGGACGATCTATGCCTTGCCTTCAAAGATGTAACCCCTCAGGCGCCGGTTCACATACTTTTGATACCGAAAAAGGAAATAGCGTCCCTCAACGACCTCAAATCCGGAGATGAGGGTCTTATGGGGCATTTGATGCTTAAAGTGCCGGAAATTGCCTCAAAAGCGGGCATTTCCGAAGACGGATACCGAGTTGTCGCCAACACGGGAAAAAACGGCGGACAGTCGGTTTTTCATATCCATATTCATATACTTGGCGGCAGAAAACTGGAATGGCCGCCGGGCTGATATTTTTCCTTTATTTAACCTTAACCGCGTCCGCGCAACGGTCGCACAGTATTCCACCGTCCGCTCTTTGAGACGCAGTTTCTTCCCTTTTCCAGCAACGGTCGCATTTGGACTTGTTTGTGAGGCTTTTTACAGCAAGCATTCCGCCGTTTTGAAAACGGCTTACTCCGAGTAAGTCTGCGATTTCACCGCCGTCAAATTTGCCGGTATCTGCTGCGGATTCTATTCCGGCATCCAGGGGGTTTGACGGATTGTCTTCTTTTTTCGCTTTTTCAAGCGCGAACAGACATTCGTCTTTCAAAGGAATGATTGAGTTTTCCCATTCGTTCAACACAGAGTTTTCTCTTTCAGACAGGTTCGTCTTTTGCGGAAAATCTGTTAAATGAACGCTTGCCTTTCGCCCGTCTCCGGGCAGACAGCAATACGCTTCCTCCGCTGTGTGGACAAGGATTGGAGCGCAAAGCCGTATTAGAGCGTTTGCGGTTTCAAATATGACCGTTTGTGTTTTTCTCCTTCTTTCAGCATTCGCTTTGTCGCAGTAAAGACGGTCTCTCACCGCACCTATGTAGTGCTTGCTCAGGAACAGGTCGCAGAAGGAAAGTATCGCGCTGCTCGCCGCTTTGTATTCAAACGCAGAATAGAAACTCACCGTTTCGTTGACGGTGTTTTTGAGCATTAACCGCGCCACATTATCAATTGAGTATTCGTCATTTTCCGTGGGCGCAACCGAATCCGTTTCAGGATTAAAATCGTTCAGGTTGCTCAAAAGAAACCGGATTGTGTTTCGTATCGTTCTGTATTCGTCAGCCGCGCTTTCTATGATTTTAATGTCCGCCTTTACATCGTTTGAGTAGTTGAGCGAACTCACCCACCACCTGCAAACGTCAGCGCCGTATTGTTTCAAAATCTGCTCAACCTCAAGTGCGTTGCCGCCGGATTTGCTCATTTTTTTCCCTTGCGCGTCAACGATAAAACCGTGCGTCAAGATGTGCTCAAAAGGCGGTTTTCCATTTACGCCGAGCGAATTCAGAAACGATGACTGAAACCAGCCCCTGTGCTGGTCAGAGCCCTCAAGATACATATCCGCCCTTTGCTGTCCGCCCTTTTCAATAACCGAATACCACGATGAGCCGGACTCAAACCACACATCAAAAATATCCGCCCCTTTTTTCAGTTCGGACGGATTCCAGTTCTCTTTTGCCCACGCGGGCGCGTCCGCGTCTCCGGCGGGGCTATAGTTGCCAATCAATTCTTTTGCATCTGATTCAAACCAGACATTGCTTCCTTTTTCGCGGATTTTCTCCGCGACTGCGAGCACGGTTTTTTCCGTCATAAGAATATCGCCCGCGGCGTTTGCAAAAGCCGGAATTGGAAGCCCCCACGCGCGCTGGCGCGATATGCACCAGTCGGGTCTTGACTCAACCATTCCGCCGAGCCGTTTGCTTCCCCATTCGGGGTGAAACTTGATTTCGCCCGCTCCCGCTATGCTCGCAAGCGCAAGTTCGCGCAAGGTTTTTCCGCCATCGCCGACCGGCTCGTCCATTTTTATAAACCACTGCGCGGTCGCGCGGAAAATTGTCGGGGTTTTTCCGCGCCAGTCGTGCGGGTAGCTGTGAACAATTTCTTTTGAATGAAAAAGAAGCCCCGCCTCGCGCAGTTTTTCAATCACAATTTCATTTCCTTCCCAAACGCTTTTCCCGCACAGCCAGTCGGGCGCGGACGAGTCAAAGGTTCCGTCTTCCTGAACCGGACAGTAAATCTCAATCCCTTCTTTCAACGCCGCCGCATAGTCTTCGGCTCCGTGCCCGGGCGCGGTGTGAACAAGCCCCGTTCCCTCATCCGTTCCCACATGCGGTGCGCAAATCACCCCGCCCCGATATTCAACAAACGGGTGGTCATACGCGGTTTGCGCGTCCGCCAAATCTCCGCCTGAGCACAAGCCGAGTTTTTTAGCGTTGGCGCCGGTTTGCTCAAAAATGCTCTCCGCAAGGTCTTCCGCGACAACGCAAAAACGCCCGCCGGTTTCGTAAAGCCCGTATTTGGCGTCCCGCGCGGCCGCTATGGCGCGGTTTGCCGGAAGCGTCCACGGGGTTGTTGTCCATATCATCAGGAAAACATCGCTTTTTTCGGGCGCGTTCAAACTTTGAGGAAGCGCGCCGGAGTCCGCGACCGGAAAAAGAACGTAAACGCTGGGGTCTGTTTTTTCGTGATATTCAAGCTCCGCTTCGGCGAGCGCGGTTTTATTTTCAATTGACCAGTGAACGGGCTTAAGGTCGTGCCGCACGATATTTTTCGCAACAAGTTTTGCGAAAACCTCAAGCACACCCGCCTCGTATTCAGGCGTCATTGTCAAATAAGGGTTTTCATAATCCGCCACTGTTCCGAGCCGTTTCATTTCCTTTGTCTGTTTGCGGACGAATTTGTCGGCGTAATTGCGGCATTTTTTTCTTATCTGAATCGGGTCCGCCTCGGCCGTAAGGTCTTCGGATTCTTTGAGCACTTTATGCTCAATCGGGAGCCCGTGGCAGTCCCAGCCGGGTGTCAGGAAAGAATCAAAACCCTCCATCGTTTTTGAGCGCACGACTATGTCTTTGAGAATTTTATTGAGTAGATGCCCGATGTGGATTGAGCCGTTGGCGTATGGGGGTCCATCGTGAAGGACGAACTTTTTCCGCGCTTCGGATTTGCTTCTTATCGCTGAAAAAAGGTCGGTTTTGTCCCACTCTTTTTGAATTTCCGGCTCCTTTTGCAGAAGCCCGGCCTTCATCGGAAAGCTTTTTGCTTCGGGCAGGTTCAGTGAGTCTCTATACTCTTTTTTCGTTTTTTCGGACATAACAGAGGGTTTCGCCGTTCGCGTTTTCAGTCCTTGGGGCGGATAATTTCCCAATAGACATATTTTTCAAGTTTGTCGTGCATTTTTTTGGCGAATTCCGCCCATTTGTTCCACTCTTTTTTATACGGTTTGGATTCGTCCACTTTGTTTCTGATTTTCAGTCCGGTTTCGGAAGTTTCAATTATGTATTCCTCCGAGCCCTCAAAAACTTCCTGCAATTTTTCCGCGTATTCGTGCAGTATGCGCACCTTTTCGGGACTCATATCCCTGATTTCCAGTATGAAGTAGCCATTTTTCTGGTCGGACGGCATATCCATCATGGTTCCCTGCTTGAACACGGTTGTGTTGATGTCTTCGGCTTTCATTGAGATTAGAAGTTCCATCGGGTTTTATTCTATCCTGATTGACGGCAAAAATTTCTCCGCCCTCACCCTTCAAAAACAAGTTTGAACGGCTCTTCCACCGCTTCAGAGACCCAGCGGACAAACCTTGCCGCTTCGGCGCCGTCTATCATTCTGTGGTCGTATGAAAGCGACAGCGGCAAAATCATTCGCGGCTTGAACTGCTCCGATTTTTCATCGTAAACGGGTCTCATTTTTGAGCGCGAAAGTCCCAGAATTGCCACTTCGGGAAAATTCACAATCGGCGTAAAACTGTCGCCGCCGATGCCGCCGAGATTGCTCACGCTGAAACTTGAGCCTTGAAGTTCATCGGGTTTTATATTTTTCTCCCTCGTCCTTTTCGCGAGGTCGGCGAGTTCAATGGATATTTCAATTATGTTTTTTTCATCCGCGTTTTTAATTACCGGCAGCAAAAGCCCCCTTTCGGTGTCAACGGCGATGCCGATGTTGATGTAATCCTTGAAAACCAACTCTCTGCGTTCGGAATCAAAACTGCCGTTGAATTTCGGGAACGCTCCGAGCGCCGAAGCCACAACCTTGACCATAATCGCGGTTACGGTGAGTTTGCCGCCGGCTTTTTCCGCTCTCGCGCTGAAACTTTTCCGCAGGGCTTCAAGTTCGGTGATGTCCGCGCTGTCGTGATGCGTAACATGAGGAACGGTTTTCCATGAGCGCGAGAGCCGTTGCGCGGAGATTTTTCCGACCGTTGAGACCGGGGTTCTGTCGATTTTTCCCCACGGGCTGAAATCCGGAAGATCGGACGAGCCGTCGTCCATCATTGTGTGAATTAAGTCTTTGGCCTGCGTCCGCACATCTTCGGAAGACACCCTGCCTCGCGCTCCCGTGCCTTGTATGTTTGAAATATCAATGCCGAGTTCGCGCGCGAGCAATTTCGCGGACGGTGATGACGGCGGCGCTGATTTCGGCGTTTTTGTTTTTCGCGGAGCGGGGTCGGGCGTTTTTTCCTCCGGCTCCGGTTCGGGAGGCGCCGCCGCTTTTGCTTCCGCCGGTTTTTCTTTTTTCGCGGATTTTGCTTCCGCCGGCGCGCCGGCGGATTTTCCGCTTTCGTTTACACTTTTTTCGTTTATAACGGCGATAAGTCCGCCGACTTTTATTTTGTCGCCAACCGCGGCTTCCATTTTCTCAACCGTTCCCCGCGAACGGGCACGGCAATTCAAACGCGGCTTTTTCCGTTTCAAGCTCAACAATCGGCTCGTCTTTGCCGACCGCCCCGCCCGCCTCAACAAACACGGCTGTTACGGTCGCCTCTTCAATATTTTCACCAATTTCGGGCAAACGGAATTCCGTCATTTTGGTTTTGCTCCTTTTACGATTATAAACATCTTACATAAACATCGGGTCTTTTTTTTCGCGGATTTATGCCGAATTCTTTTGCCGCTTTTTCAAGCGTTTTGTCGCTTATTTCGCCCTCTTCCCTGAGCGCCCACAGCGCGGCATAGGCGATGTTGTTCGCGTCCACTTCAAAGAATTCCCTCAATTTTTCGCGCGTGTCGCTTCTGCCGAAGCCGTCCGTTCCGAGTTCAACCGTTCGCCCGGGCAGTTTGCGCGATATTGAAGACGGCAACGATTTGAGATAGTCCGAAGCCGCCACAAAAACACCGGTTTCTTTTTTCGTGCAGTTTTCAATATGCGAAGTTTTTTTCTTTCCGAACGGATGAATTCTGTTCCACCTTTCGGTTTCCTGCGCGTCTCTGTATAACTCTTTGTAACTCGTTACGCTCCACACATCGGCCGAAACGCCGTAATTTTTTTCGAGGATTTCCGCCGCTTTTCCCGCCTCATTCATTATCGCTCCGCTACCGAGCAAATGCGCTTTTGGCGCGTTTTTTTTGAGCATTTTTGATTTCGCGAACCGATACATGCCCTTCATTATTCCTTCGGCAATGGCGGGTCCCTCCGGCATCGCGGGCTGTTCGTATTGTTCATTCATAACCGTGATGTAGTAGAAAATATCTTCTCCGTCGCAATACATTCTTTTCATTCCCTCGCGCACAATCACGGCGAGTTCATACGCAAAAGCCGGGTCGTAAGCGGGCATTGTGGGGAACGCGTAGGAAAAATGCTGGCTGTTGCCGTCCTGATGCTGCAGCCCTTCGCCCGCAAGCGTTGTGCGCCCCGAAGTGCCGCCAACCAGAAAGCCCTTGCACCGCATATCGCCCGCCGCCCACGCAAGGTCGCCAATTCTCTGCAATCCGAACATTGAATAAAAAAATAAAAAACGGAATGGAGTTAATTCCGTGCGTGATATGCGCGCTTCCCGCCGCGATGAATGAAGACATTCCACCCGCCTTCGGTAATTCCCTCTTCCAAAATCTGACCGTCTTTCGCCTCGCGGTAATACAGAAGCGTATCCGAGTCCACCGGCTCATATTTCTGTCCCTCGCTTGCGTATATGCCGACCTGGCGGAAAAGCGGCTCCATTCCGAAAGTGCGCGCTTCGTCCGGCACAATTGGCACAATCAGCCGCCCGATGTCTTTGTCTTTGAGGAGCGCCGAAAGCATTTTCACAAAAGCCGTTGTTGTGGCAACCGCCCGCCCGCCCGAACCGCTCATGTATTCGGAAAATATATTTTCGGGGATTTTTTTGAGCGGAGTCGCCCTGTTTATTCTTGAAGGCACGGCGCCGCCGAGTTTTTTTTCTTCTTTCAAGCAGATAGCGGACCTCCCCGGTGCCTTCGGGCGGTTTGTAGAAGGGCACATCCGTGAGCTGTTCGTCTGATATGGGAATTCGCAGGCGGTTTCTGAAATTTTTTAATTCCTCTTCATTCATTTTTTTCTGCTGGTGCGTGATGTTGCGCCCTTCCCCGCTTTCGCCGAGTCCGTAGCCCCTTTACGGTTTTTGCGAGAATTACGGACGGCTTGCCCTTTGTTTTGACCGCCCCGTCATACGCGGCATAAACCTTTTCGGGGTCGTGCCCGCCGCGCGCAAGTTTTTCCAGATGCTCATCGGTGTGTTTTTTGACGATGTCAAGAAGCAGCGGATGCGTTCCGAAAAAGTTTTTGCGTATGTAATCGCCGCTTTCCACAACATATTTCTGATATTCGCCGTCCACCGTTTTGCCCATGCGCTCAACAAGCAGTTCATTAGTGTCTTTTTCAAGAAGCGGGTCCCAGTCCGTTCCCCCAGATAACCTTGAAAACCTCCCAGCCCGCGCCGCGAAAAACGGCTTCCAGTTCCTGAATTATTTTTCCGTTTCCCCTCACGGGCCCGTCAAGCCGCTGGAGGTTGCAGTTTATTACGAATATCAAGTTGTCCAGATTTTCGCGGGACGCAAGCGTTATCGCGCCCAGCGTTTCCGGCTCGTCCGACTCGCCGTCTCCAAGGAAAACCCACACATTGGAGTTTGATTTTTCTATCAGCCCCCTGTTTTCCAGATACCTGTTGAAGCGCGCCTGATATATTCCCATTATCGGCGAAAGCCCCATTGACACGGTCGGAAATTCCCAGAAATCCGGCATAAGCCACGGATGCGGATACGATGACAGCCCTCTGCCGCTTCCGGCTTCGCGCCGAAAATTTTTCATCTGTTCAAGCGAAATTCTGCCCTCAAGAAAAGCGCGCGCGTATATTCCGGGCGATGAGTGACCTTGAAAATAAATCATGTCCGCGTTGTCGCCGGCTTTGAGAAAATGGTTGAAAGCAACTTCAAGCAGGGTTGCCGCCGAAGCGTAAGTTGAAATGTGTCCGCCGATTCCGTCTTCAAGGCGGTTCGCCTTCACGACCATCGCCATCGCGTTCCAGCGAATTATGTTTTTAATCTGCCGCTCAATTTTGCGGTCTCCGGGAAAATTCGGCTGGCGGTCGGGTGGAATGGTGTTGATGTAAGGCGTGTTTGCGGCGTAGGGAATGCTCACGCCTTTGCGCGCGGCGTGGTTTTGAAGCCGCCCGAGCAGGCGGGACGCCCTGTCTTTTCCTTCGTTTGAGGCGACTTCGTCAAAAGATTCAGCCCATTCGCGGTCTTCAATCTGCTCTTCGGTTTTTTTGTCGGGCATTTGTATTATTATGAAGTGTGAAGCGCAAAGTGTGAAGTGCGAAAATCGGCGGCGCGCAGTTTGTCAATCGGTTTTCTTGATAGTAGAATAGCCCGCTGATATGAGTTCCACTAAATACGATCTTGTTATTATCGGTTCGGGGCCCGGCGGCTATGTTTCGGCAATCAGAGCCGCGCAGCTGGGAATGAAAACCGCCGTTATTGAGCGCGACAACCCCGGCGGCGTTTGCCTGAACTGGGGCTGCATCCCGTCAAAAGCCATAATCAAATGCGCTGAAGTTTATAACTATTTCCAAAACGCCGGAGACTACGGAATCTCTCACAAAGGGCTTTCGTTTGACTACTCAAAAGTCATAGACAAAAGCAGAGATGCGTCATCCGCTCTCAATAAAGGGGTGGAGTTCCTTCTGAAGAAAAACAAAGTTGATTTGATTAAGGGCTCGGCAAAACTGCTTCGTCCCGGCGCGGTCGGGATTGTCGGCGATGAGGACAGCGAAATCCAGGGGCAGAAAATCATGCTCGCGACCGGATCCGTTCCGCGCACAATTCCGGACATGGAAATAGACGGCAAAATCGTTATGACAAGCGACGAGGCGATAATGAACCGCAGTGTTCCGAAAAATATCGTCATTATCGGCGGCGGATACATAGGCGTTGAGTTTGCTTATGTTTACAACTCTTTCGGCAGTAAGGTTACGATTGTTGAAATGGCTCCGAACATAATTCCGGGAGCCGATGAGGACGTTTCAAAGGAGCTTGAAAAGAGTTTCAAAAAAAGCGGAATGGAGGTTTTGACTTCCACCGCATACAAATCAATTAAAAAGACAAAAACGGGCGCGAAAGTAACCGTTGAGGACATCGCTTCAAAAGAGGAAAAAGTTTTGAACGCGGAGATCGTGCTTGTCGCCATCGGCAGAAAAGCGGTCGCCAATTCAGCGCCGACTTCTTTCAGTTTTTACGGTTCAGGCGACCCGCTCGGCCTTGACGAACTCGGCATAGAAACCGATGAGCAGGGATTTATCAAAACCGATGAAAATTATTCAACAACCTGTTCGGGTGTTTACGCGATTGGCGATGTTAACGGGCCTCCCCTGCTCGCTCACAAGGCGTCTGACGAGGGTGTTGTCGCCGTTGAACGCATGAACGGGCTGGACACGCACGTTCACTACAACAACATTCCGGGCTGTGTCTATTGCCAGCCGGAAGTGGCGTCTGTCGGCATCACCGAAAAACAGGCGAAAGATGACGGTTACAACATTTCCGTTGGAACTTTTCCCTTCAAAGCGGTCGGCAAGGCGGTTGCGGTCGGAGAAACCGAGGGGTTTGTCAAAATTATTTCAAACAAAGATAACGGCGAAATTCTCGGCGCGCACATAATCGGGCACGGAGCGACCGAACTTATTGCCGAACTCGGCACGGCGAAAACGCTTGAATCCACGCCTTATGAGATTGCGACAACTTCGCACGCGCACCCCACTCTTTCCGAAGCGGTTATGGAAGCCGCGCTTTCGGCGATGGGCAGACAAAGAAACTTTTAGTGCCTTTATGCAACAACTAACACTTCTGACCCCCGGCATTGTTGACTATCCCGGCGCGGTTGAAATTCAGAAGCAAATTCTTGAAAAACGCATAGCGGACAAAGCCGGAGACACTTTAATTCTTCTCCAGCATCCGCCGACAATCACAACGGGCAGACGCGGAAATCTTTCAAACCTGATGGCGAGCCCGGAATTTCTTGAAAAAAAAGGCGTTTATGTGGACGCGTCCGCGAGCAGAGGCGGAGACATAACTTTTCACGGACCCGGGCAGATTGTGTGCTATCCGATTATTGGCATAAAAAACCGCAAAGGCGGTGTGCCGGGCTATGTGCGCTCGCTTGAAGAGGTGATTATTCGTGCGCTATCCGATTTTGATATTTCCGCCCACAGAATTGAAAAACTGACGGGTGTTTGGGTTAAGCGCAGTAAAATCGCCTCAATCGGAGTCGGCGTAAGGCGGTGGGTAACATGGCACGGCTTCGCGCTTAATGTGAACACAGACCTTTCGTGGTTTGACACAATCGTTCCCTGCGGAATTCCGCAAGTGAAAATGACCTCAATAAAAGATTGGACAAAAAGTCCCGAAGATATTGATATGGAATTAGTTTGTGATTCGCTTGTCCGGCATTTTGCGGAGGTGTTTGGGTATGAGGAAGACGTGTTTAGTTCTTGTGTTTGAATCTTCCTTTGTTTTTCTGTAATTCCCGTATTACTTCATTGTTGCCTAATTTTTTTGCAGCCATCAAAACTGTAACACCTTGTTTATTTCTTATATTTACATCTGCTCCCGCTTTCAGCAATTCTCGTAGTGCTTGTGTTTTGCCTCTTGCTATCGCAGCCATTAGAGCAGTATCGCCGTTTTTGTCTTTTGCATTTACATTTGCCCTTGCTTTCAGCAATTCCCGCATTGATTGTATTTCACCTCGCAGTGCTGCAAACATTAGAGCAGTAACGCCGTCTCTGTTTCCTATATTTACATTTGCTCCCGCTTTCACTAATTCTCGTATCGCTTCGTTTTCCCCTTGTATCACTACATACATTAGAGCGGTCATACCGCGTTCACCTTTTGCATTTACATTTACCCTTGCTTTCAACAATCTCCGTATTTCTTCAGTATTGGCATCTATCGCCGCCCATATCAGAGGCGTATCGTAATTTGCTCCCACCCTTAACGGAAAGATAAAACAAACAAGCAAAACAGCAACTATCAGTTTTTTCTTCATAACTTTCTCACTCCTTCGTTCAATTCAGTTCACACCTTTCGGGTTTTTGCCGTATTTATTTGTTCCTTTTTCGCTGTTTTTCAGTCCGAACCATATTGAATAAAGCACGACAATAAAGCAACAACCTATGCCAAAAAAGATAAGTATGAGAGACTGAGACGCTACTCCCACAGTCAGCAAAAATATGGAAAGTATCACAAGAACAATTTCCCACAGAATCAACCAGGCGCTTTTGCCTATATCGTGAAGCCGTCTTGCTTGTATGGCAAAAGTGGGAATGGTGAAGAAGATATTTGCAAAAAATGCCGGTGTCGGGGCTACCAGAGAAGTTATGATAAAAGTCCATAATAGAAAAAACCAATACTCTCTTCTGCGAGCCCGACCTCCAAAAACGGCGTATAACCTGAGCCCCTTGAGAAACCACGGCAAACCCAGCGGCAGACCGGAATTTTTCCTCTTTTTTTCCGCCTCTATCAGTTTTTCCGACATTACTTTTTCGTCCAATACATAATCGCGGCGCCGAAGACAATCAGGGAAATTCCCGCGAGGCGCATTGATGTGATTCTTTCGCCGAGAATTGCCCAGGCGTAAAATGCGGAGAAAAGCGGAGCGGTTGCCGCGAGCGGAATGACATACGATGCCTCTCCGTCTTTGATCGCGGAGAAGAAAAGGAAAAGCCCTATAACGCCGCCCAAAAGTCCGGCGATGAGAATAAACAACAGCGTTTTTCCGCTAATTTGAAAAATCTCCGCCCCTTTGCCTGTCGCGATTGTAAAAACCGTTACAACGGCGGATATGAACAGCAACCGTATCGTCATAACAACGGTTGTGGATGTGTCTTTGAGGCTCAATTTCTCAAAAATCGGGCTGAGCCCCCATATTGCCGCGACCGCGAGAGCCATCACTGTTATTCTCATTGATGTTTCCATGATTTGTTTTAGTTGAAATGTGTCGTTGCTTTGCTCAAACACATTCAGGGTTTCTTAAGACATCTGTTTCTGATTCGCTTTGAGAACCTCTTTCGCGGTTTTTGCGAGTTCGGAATCCGTTTCTTTGTTTACTACCGCTTCAAAATCCGCTTTCGCTTCGGCAAACTTTCCGAGTTTTTGATATTCGGTCGCCCGCGCGAAAAGAGCTTTTGTAAATTCGGGATTCACTTCAAACGCTTTGCTGAAATCTTCCGCCGCCTTGTTGTTGTTGCCCATGCTGTCATAGACGTGCCCCCGGCTGTAAAGACTTTCAAAATCGTTCGGGTTAAGTTCAACCGCTTTGTCGTAGTCTTTGAGCGCGTTTTTGTAATCCCTGAGCAGGTTGTGGTATGTCGTGGCGCGGTTGTAAAATGCCTCGCCGCTTTTCGGGTCAAGTTCAATCGCTTTGTCATAATCGGCTATGGCAAGTTTGGCTTTCCCAAGCCGCCCGTAAGCCGTTCCCCTGCTCACATACGCTCCCGCAAAATCCGGCATCATCTCTATAACTTTGTTGAAATCGTCTATTGCGGGGCTGTGGTCTCCGATGTCAACAAGCAGGGAGCCGCGATTATAAAACGCCTGCGCGTAGTCCGGCTTAACCTCAACCGCCTTTGCGTATGAGTCAATCGCGTCCCGCAGTTTGCCCTGCATTGACAGTGCCACTCCGAGGTTGTAGCGCGCATCCGCATGGTCGGGCTTTTCTTCAATCGCCTTATTGTAATTCTCAATCGCTCCGTTCCAGTCCTTGGAACCGGCGCATGAATTTCCTTTCTTAAACACACTTTCAAAATCTTCAGCCATTTTTATTTCTCCTTTTTGCGAATTTTTACGCCAAGTTAGGCGTGAGCCATTTTCTTGCTTCCTTTAAGGATACCCTTTTTCTTTTAGCATAGTCTTTTAATTGGTCGTCCCGTATTTTCCCAACATTGAAATATTTTGCCTGTGGGTGAGCAAAATAAAATCCCGAAACCGAACTTGCCGGATTCATCGCGAGCGTTTCCGTAAGCGAAACCCCGGTGTGCTTTTCCGCGTCCAGAAGTTTCCAGATTGCCAGTTTTCCCGTGTGGTCCGGGCATGACGGATAGCCCGGCGCGGGCCTCACGCCTTTGTATTTTTCCTTTATCAGTTCTTCGTTGGAAAGATTCTCGTTCTTGCCATAACCCCATATTTCACGGGCTTTTTTATGCATCATCTCGGCAAGAGATTCCGCTATTCTGTCGGCGAGCGCTTTTACGATTATGGAAGTGTAGTCATCTCCCGTGCGTCTGAATTTTTCCGCGTATTTATCCGTTTTGTCTCCGGCGGTTACGACAAACGCCCCGATGTAATCCCTTTCGCCGGACTCTTCGGGAAGAATGAAATCGGAGTTGCAGTAATAGATTTCCTCTTTCGCGTTTTTCCTGATCGTTTGCTGACGTATAAAATACGCGGTCGCAATCGCCCGCCCGCCCTTGCCTTTCGGTGAATATATTTTCACGTCGTCTCCGCTGCCGTTTGCGGGCCAGAAGCCGATTGCCGCGCGCGGATTGAACGCGCCGGTTTTTATAATTTCGTCCAACACCCCGCGCGCGTCATTGTAAAGTTCGGTTGCCTGTTTGCCCCATTTCGGGTGTTTGAGAATTGAGGGGAAAGAGCCTTTCAATTCCCATGTCCAGAAAAACGGAGACCAATCCATAAACTCTGCGGCATCGGCCGTGCTGATGTTCTCAAACGGTATAATGCCCATTTTGTCAGGTCTGGTGACAGGGTGTTTTTTCCAATCGGCTTTGAATTTTTTACTCCGCGCCGTCTCAATATCCGTGTATTCAAGCGCGCCCGATCCGGTTAAATACCGTTGCCGCTGTTTTTCCTGTTCGCTTTCAAGATCTTTCGCGTATTGCGCGGATTTTTTCGGGTTCAGAATCTGTTCGCAGACGCCAACAACAAGCGAGGCGTCTTTGACATGCTCAACCACTCCGCTGTAAGCGGGAGAAATTTTGACCGCCGTGTGCGTTTTGCTTGTTGTTGCGCCGCCGACAAGAAGCGGAATGTTCAAGCCCCGCCGCTCCATTTCCGCCGCGTTGTATATCATCTCGTCAAGAGACGGCGTTATGAGCCCGCTCATTCCTATCGCGTCCGCTTTTTCCTTTTTTGCGGCGTTGAGAATTTTCTCGCACGAAACCATCACACCGAGGTCAATAACCTCATAGTTGTTACACGAAAGCACCACGGAAACTATGTTTTTTCCAATGTCGTGAACATCACCTTTGACCGTGGCGATAACAAATTTTCTGTCCGCCAGTTTCGCGCCTTTTTCCTTCTCCATAAGCGGTGTTAGAAAAGAGACCGCTTTTTTCATCACGCGGGCGCTTTTGACCACCTGGGGCAGAAACATTTTCCCTTCTCCAAAAAGTTTTCCGACAACCTTCATTCCGCCCATCAGCGGTTCCTCTATCACTTTCAGCGGCTTTTTATATTTTTTGAGCGCTTCTTTCGTGTCCTGTTCAATAAAGTCAACAATTCCGTGCACAAGCGAGTGTTTTACCCGCTCCTCAACTTTTTCTTTTCTCCACCGCCCGGGATCTTTTTCATCTGCGGATTTTTTGCCGCTCTGAAACTCTTTGGCGATTTCAAGCAAATCTTCCGCGGCGTTCGGATTTTTGTTCAGAACCGCATTCTCAACCCGTTCAAGCAGATTTTTCTCAATGTCCTCATATACCGCGAGCATTCCGGCGTTCACTATCGCCATGTCCAGGCCGCTTTTGACCGCGTGATGAAGAAAAACACTGTGCATCGCTTCGCGCACCCTCCTGTTTCCCCTGAATGAGAATGAAAGGTTGCTTATGCCGCCGCTTATAAGCACGCCGGGGCAATGTTTTTTGATTTCTTTTATGGACTCTATGAACTCAAGCGCGTAAGCGTTGTGCTCTTCAATTCCAGTCGCAATGGCGAGCACATTGGGGTCAAAAATTATGTCTTCGGGAGCCATTTTGGCTTTTTCCACGAGCAGTTTGTATGCCCTGCGGCATATCCTCACTTTGTCCTTGCGTGTTGCCGCCTGCCCTTTTTCGTCAAACGCCATAACCACAGCGGCGGCTCCGTAGCGTTTGATTTCCCGTGCCTGCTCAAGAAAAACCTTTTCGCCCTCTTTCAAACTTATGGAGTTCACAATGCATTTGCCCTGAGCGCATTTGAGCCCCGCTTCAATCACTCCCCACCGCGAGCTGTCTATCATTATCGGAACGCGCGCTATTGCGGGTTCGGACGAAACGAGGTTGAGAAAACGCGTCATGCATTTTTCGCCGTCCAGCATTGCTTCGTCAAAATTGATATCTATAAGGTTCGCTCCGTTTTCAACCTGTTGGCGCGCGACCTGCAAAGCGCCTTCAAAATTGTCTTCCTTAATCATGCGTGAAAACACCGGAGAGCCCGTAATGTTTGTTCTTTCGCCGACAATTATCAGATTGCCGTCACTGTTTTGCGCTCCTTTTGACGATTTTACCGCGAGCGGTTCAAGACCGCTCAGGCGGGTCGCCAACTGAATTTTCGGGGGTTTTCTCGGCGGGATTTTCTTCAGTTTTTTCACAATTTCCGCTATGTGTTCGGGCGTTGTTCCGCAACATCCGCCCACAATGTTCACAAGCGATGAGCGGGCGAATTCAGTGAGCAACGCGGAAGTGTGTTCGGGTTTTTCGTTGTATCCGGTTTCGCTCATGGGGTCGGGCAGTCCGGCGTTGGGGTAACAGCTGATAAAACAGTTCGCAGTTCGCGCGAGATCTTCTATGTAGGGTCTCATTTCGGACGCTCCGAGCGCGCAGTTAATTCCCACGCTGATGGGACCGCAGTGTTTGACCGAGTTCCAGAACGCCTCTATTGTCTGTCCGGAAAGCGTCCTGCCCGACATGTCTGTTACTGTCATTGACAGCATCACGGGCATTGTGCGCCCTCTTCTCTCAAACATTTCCTCCATTGCGTAAATGGCGGCTTTCATGTTGAGAGTGTCAAAACTTGTTTCGGCTATCAGAATGTCCGCGCCGCCTTCGGCGAGCCCTTCGGCCTGCTCAAGGTAGGCGGCTTTGAGGTCGTCAAAAGTTGCCGCTCTGTAAGAGGGATCTTCAACTTTCGGAGACATTGATGCGGTTTTATTTGTGGGACCGAGCGCTCCGGCAACGAAACGCCTCGTCCGTCCTCCGGCTTCCTTCACTGCTTGCACCGCGATTTCCGCCGCTTTTCTGTTGATTTCAAAAATGTGGTCTTGCAGTCCGTAATCCGCCTGCGATATTGAGGTTGCGTTGAATGTGTTTGTCTCAATGATGTCGCACCCCGCTTTGAGATACGCCTTGTGTATGTTCAAAATCGCGTCCGGTTTTGTCAGAACCAGAATATCGTTGTTTCCTTTCAGCGTTTCGGCGGACGCGCTTTCAAAGATTTTTCCTCTGAAATCTTTTTCTTCAAGGTCCAAACGCTGAATCATCGTTCCCATAGCGCCGTCAAGGAACACAATTCTTTTTTCAAGAAGTTTTTTCAGGGCGTTTTCAGTTTCGCGCCCGGACGATTTTGATTTTTTCATTCCGTGTTTTACCAGTTGTTTCTGAGCGCTCTGAGCCCGGCGAAAATTTCGGCTTCGCTCCGCGCCGAAGGAAATGCTTCGCGCATTTTTTCAACCACGCTTTCATTGCCGCATCTCATAAACGGGTTGTAAAGTTTTTCTTCCCCGATTGTTGAAACAGGGTTGCCGTTTGTCCTCACTTCGTCCAGTTTTCTTTTGGCGTCCGCGTTGTCCGGCTCAATGCTGAGCGCGAACTCAAGATTTGTTTCCGCGTAGTTGTGTCCGCAGAAAATACGGGTTTTATCGTCCAGTTGCCCAAGCCGCCGGACGGAATTGAAAAGGTCATCCACATTGCCTCCGAAACGGGTGTTTCCGCAACCCGAAAGAAACAAAGTGTCTGCCACGAAAGCGTTTCCGTCAATAAGAAGCGTTATGTGATCGGGGCAGTGTCCGGGTGTGTGCATAACCGAGAATGACAGGTTGCCGAACGCGATGCCGCCTCCCTCGCCAACGGTTTGCCGTGCGCCGGTTTTTTCCGCCGCAAGCGCGTGCGAAACAACCGGCGCGCCCGTTGCCTTTGCCGCGGAGTCGTTTCCGGCTATGTGGTCGGGATGCGAGTGCGTGTTCACGATGACTTCGGCGGACATTCCTTTGCTTGCAATGTAGTCAATAATTTCTCCGGGCGACAGCGGGTCAATGACGGCGCACTTTCCCGTTTCCGAACAACAGACGGCGTAGCTGTAGTTCGAGTCGCTTTTGGGAACGGAGAACCTTATTATGGAAAACTGTCCGCAGTTAAAAATCTCCATGAGTCCCATAAAATCTACACAATGCCCGAATTCAATCAAAAACCGTTCACTTCCGTCCGGGCGGCGCGGGCTTTGACAACCCGCCGTGTCGCTGTCATAGTAATACCCCGATTTTGCTTCATAGCAATACGCCATGTCGCGGATTGCTTTTGAAAAAAGGGTTTTAGGCAATGTCTTTTGTTCAGCAACTTTCCTGCAAGGAGTGCGGGCGTCCGTACCCGAAAAAAGCCCTGCATGTTTGCGAGGATTGTTTCGGGCCCCTGGAGGTCAATTACGATTACCCCGCCGTGAAGAAGGCGCTTTCGCGCGATAAAATCGCGTCCCGGGCTCCGAACATCTGGAGATACGCCGAGCTTCTTCCCATTGATGAAAAACCGCAAGCCGGGTTTGATGTGGGTTTTACCCCGCTTCTCAAAGCGGAGAAACTGGGGCGCGCGCTCGGGCACAAAAACCTTTATGTGAAAAACGATGCGGTTTCGTTCCCCACGCTTTCCTTCAAAGACAGGGTCGTTTCGGTCGCGCTTTCAAAGGCGCTTGAGTTTGGATACAAAACCGTTTCCTGTGCGTCAACCGGCAACCTCGCCAACGCGGTCGCTTCAATAGCCGCCGAGCGCGGGCTTGAAGCCATAATTTTCATTCCGCACGATCTTGAAAAATCAAAGGTTATAAACACCGTTGTTTACGGCGCGAAACTTGTCCGTATTAAAGGCACTTATGACGATGTAAACCGCCTTTGCAGTGAAATCGCGGGCAGACGCGAATGGGCTTTTGTCAATGTGAACATGAGACCCTATTACTCCGAAGGGTCAAAAAGTCTGGGTTTTGAAGTGGCGGAGCAGATGGGCTGGAGTCTTCCGCGCCACATTGTGGTTCCAATGGCAAGCGGCTCTCTTTTGACGAAAATCTGGAAGGCGTTCGGCGAACTGCGCGAGGTTGGGCTTATTGACGGCTCAGAGCCCCTTCCGGTTATGCACGGCGCGCAAGCGACCGGTTGCTCGCCGATTTCCGTCGCCGTCAAAGACGGAAGGGATTTTTTCAAACCCGTTATACCGGACACAATCGCAAAATCGCTTTCAATAGGAAATCCCGCAGACGGCTACTACGCGATAAAGGTTATAAATGAGAGCGGTGGGTGGAGCGAAGACGCGTCCGATGACGAAATACGCGAGGGAATAGCCCTTCTCGCCGAGACCGAGGGCATATACACCGAAACCGCCGGCGGTGTTACGGTGGCGAGCGCGAAAAAACTGATAGCTCAGGGCCGCATACCGGACGGCGAGCCGACCGTACTGTGCATAACGGGCAACGGGCTTAAAACTCAAGACGCGATTGAAAACAGCGTTTCAACCCCTTATCTTATGGAGCCGAACAT
This sequence comes from Candidatus Mycalebacterium sp., assembly GCF_977828045.1. Classification (NCBI taxonomy): domain Bacteria; kingdom Pseudomonadati; phylum Thermodesulfobacteriota; class Candidatus Dadabacteria; order Candidatus Nemesobacterales; family Candidatus Mycalebacteriaceae; genus Candidatus Mycalebacterium; species Candidatus Mycalebacterium sp. Next base: position 122,596 of record NZ_CDWCUL010000013.1, read on the forward strand.
TGAGGATTTTGAAAAGATGTTCGCAGAAACCAACAGCAAATAAGGAGACGAAAATGCCGCTTGTCAGAATACCCACCCCTTTGAGAAATCTTTCCGGAGACAGAGACGAACTCAATGTTGCCGCCGTGAATATCGGCGATATGATTGAAAAACTTGAAGCCGAATGCCCCGGAATGAAGGACCGCATCTGCGATGAAAGCGGCGAAATCAGAAGGTTCATAAATATCTACGTCAACAACGAAGACATCAGGTTTCTTGACGGAAAAGAAACCGCGCTTTCAGAAAACGACAATGTTTCAATAATCCCCGCAATTGCGGGTGGTTGAGAAGGAATTAAAACTCTTTCTCCAATTCATCAAGAATCTTTTTCTGTTTTGACGACAGTTTTGTCGGAATTTCCACTTTGATGTTTACGAATAAATCGCCCGTGCCTCTGCCGTTTATATTGGCAATTCCTTTTCCTTTGAGCCGCATAATCGTTTCCGATTGGGTTCCGCTTGGGACTTTGAAGTTTATTTTGTCGCCGCTCAAAGACGGGATTGATATTTCATCGCCCTTGATTGCCTGAATGAAGTTTATTTTTGCCTCGCATATCAAGTCTGCGTCTTTTCTTCTGAAAGTTTTGTGTTCGGCGACAATGCAACGTATGTACAGGTCGCCGTTTTCCCCTTTGCCATTCAGGGCGGCTTGTCCCTCGCCTCTGATTTTGAGCCGTGTTCCGCTGTCAACGCCCGGAGGAATTGAAACATTGACCTTGCTTGTTTCCGTAAGAACTCCGTTGCCCCGGCATTTTTTGCACGGTTCTGTTATCAACTCGCCCCTGCCTTGACAGCCGCGGCAGGCTTGGCGCATCTGAAAAAATCCCTGTCTGTAAGTCTGGTTTCCGCTTCCGCCGCACTGGTCGCAGGGAACGGCTTTGTCTCCGCCTTTGCCGCCGCAACCCGTGCACAGCACGGTTCGGGGTATCGCAATCTCTTTTTTACACCCAAATACCGCGTCTTCAAACGATATGGCAAGGTCAAGCATGAGATCCTGCCCTTTTGCCGGTCCCCGTCTCGCCGCGCCGCCTGAAAAAACATCGTCAAAAAGGTCGCCGAAAAGTCCGCCCAAATCTTCAAAACCACCTCCGGCTCCGCCGTCGAACCCGCGACCGGAATCAAAACCTCCGCCGCCCGGTCCCGCGGCGTGTCCAAAATTGTCATATTGCGCGCGCTTGTTTTTATCCGAAAGCACTTGATATGCTTCGTTTATTTCCTTGAATTTTTCTTCCGCTTTCTTTTTGTTTTCGTTTCTGTCGGGGTGGTGTTTCTGAGCGAGTTTTCTATACGCTTTTTTAATTTCGTCATCACTCGCGCCACGTGAAACGCCGAGCGCTTCGTAGTAATCTTTTTTTGCCATTTTACTCTTCCGGTTTTTCGTCTTCGCCGGACTGTCCTTTGTTTTCCGATGCGGGGCTTTCAGACACGGCTTTTCCCGATGAAACTGCGACAAAAATCGGACGAATCAATGTTTCGCCCGCGATGTATCCCTTCGCGATTTCCTCCGCCACACAACCATTTTCCACTTCTTCGGACGGCCTGTTTTCTATTGCCTGATGCACCGACGGGTTGAATTTTTCGCCAATCTTAACGGACAGTTGCGTTATGCCGAAGTTCCCGAGTTGAGACACCGATTGCTCGTAAGTCAGGCGGACGCCTTGAATAAGCCCGTCAGAGTCCGCGCCTGATTGCGAGCCGTGTTTGAGTGCCAGTTCCAGACTGTCCAGAATGCTGAAAGTTGACGCCGCCAAATCACGCACTCCCGAAAGGCGCGCAGTTTCTTTTTCTTTTTCGGTGTGTTTTTTGTAATTGTCAAAATCCGCAGCCAGACGCAAGAATCTGTCGTTGAGTTCGTTGTATTTATCTTCAAAGTTTTCCGTTTTCCCCGCGCCGCTTTCTTTCTTTTCCTCCTGTTTCGCACTGGCGGCGGATTTTTGCTCCGCATCGTTTTCCGGAATTTCTTCGGGTTTCTCTTTTTTCTTTGAAGTCATTTTTATTGTCCCTTTGCGAAATCGGGGTCTTCCATATACGTCCGTGAGTTCCTTATGTAGTTATCAGCCGATGTTTTTATGCTTTCCCTCTCTTCGTCCGTCAGGTCTCTCGCCACTTTCGCGGGAACTCCGACCGCGAGTTTGCCCGAAGGCAACACAAAGCCCGGAGGCACAACCGCACCCGCGCCTACCATTGATTCCTCGTTTATTTCCGCTCCGTCAAGCACGATGGCTCCCATTCCTATCAAAACCCTGTCTTTAATCAGGCATCCATGAACAACCGCATTGTGCCCAACGGTAACATAGTTTCCTATTTCAAGCGGATGCGTGCCGCCGGTTACATGAAGCATTGAGTTGTCCTGCACGTTTGTCCCTTCCCCGATTTTTATGTGGTGGACATCGCCCCTTGCAACCGTGTTGAACCAGACGCTTGAACTTGCGCCGACGGTAACGTTTCCGACTATCACCGCCTGCTCCGCTATAAATGCGGTCGGATGAATGGACGGGGTTTTTCCTTTCAGGGATTTAATCAATTTATTTGTCTGTTATTTCCGCGTCTATAACTTCCCCGTCATTGTCGTCCTTCTCCTTGTCGGATTTTTCCCCGCCGTCCGCCGCGCCGCCGTCCGCGCTCTGCTGCTGTTTATACATAATCTCGGCGAGTTTGTGAGACGCTTTTGTTATCGCTTCGGACGCTTTTTCAATCTCGTCCGCGTTATTGGATTTTATCGCGGCCCTGCCCGATTCAAGCGTCTGCTCAAGCTCTTTGCCCTCTTCGTCCGACAGTTTGTCCTTGTGCTCTTTGAAGGTCGTCTCGGTTGAGTAAATCAACTGGTCAAGCTGGTTTTTCGCCTGAACGGTTTTGTGTTTTTGCTCGTCTTCCCCGCTTTTTTCCTCCGCCTCTTTTATCATCGCGTCTATCTCTTCCTGAGACAGTCCGCTTGACGCCTCAACCTTGATTTTCTGCTCTTTGTTGGTCGCCTTGTCTTTTGCCGTAACATGCAGAATGCCGTCCGCGTCTATGTCAAAAGACACCTCAATCTGAGGCAGTCCTCTGGGCGCGGTGGGGATTTTGTCCAGAATAAATTTGGCAAGAGTTCTGTTGTCCGTGGACATTTTCCGCTCTCCCTGAAGAACATGGATTTCCACCTGTGTCTGATTGTCTTCAGCGGTTGTGAATATCTGGCTTTTCTGGGTCGGGATTGTAGTATTCGCTTCAATTATCGGGGTCATTATTCCGCCCAGCGTTTCAATTCCGAGCGAAAGCGGCGTAACATCCAGAAGCAGAACATCCTTTACATCTCCTCCGAGCACCGCACCCTGAATTGCCGCGCCCATCGCCACAACCTCATCGGGATTGATTCCCTTGTGCGGCTCCTTGCCGAAAAATTCCGTAACGGTTTTCTGCACAAACGGCATTCTTGTTGAGCCGCCGACAAGCAGAACTTCCGATATGTCGGACGCTTTGAGTCCGGCGTCCTGGAGCGCTTTTTTGCACGGCTCCAATGTTCCCTTGACCATCGGCTCTATCAACTGCTCCAACTTTGATCTCGTGATTTTCATCACAAGATGCTTCGCGCCCGAAGAGTCTGCGGTTACGAACGGAAGGTTGATTTCCGTTTCCAGTTTGCTTGACAGTTCCACCTTGGCTTTTTCCGCCGCCTCTCTGAGACGCTGAATTGCCGTTTTGTCGCCCGAGAGGTCTATGCCGCTGTCTTTTTTGAACTCTTCAATGATGTAGGAGATTATGTGGCGGTCAAAGTCGTCTCCTCCGAGAGCCGTGTTGCCGTTGGTTGATTTCGCTTCAATAACGCCTTCGCTTATTTCAAGCACGGAAACATCAAAGGTTCCGCCTCCGAGGTCGTAAACCACAATTTTGCGGTCTTTCTGATTGTCACAACCGTATGCGAGCGCCGCCGCGGTCGGCTCGTTGATAATTCTGTCAACCTTGAGCCCCGCGATTTTGCCCGCATCTTTTGTCGCCTGCCGCTGACTGTCATTAAAATACGCCGGAACGGTTATAACTGCTTCCGTCACTTCGGAGCCGATGTAGCTTTCAGCCGCCTTTTTGAGTTTCATCAACACATGGGATGCTATCTGCGGCGGTGAGTATTTTTTCCCCTCAACTTCAATCCACGCATCTTTGCCTTTGTCCGCCGAAACAACATTGTAGGGAAGTTGTTCCACAAGGTCCTGAACCTCGTCCAGCCGTCTTCCGATCAACCGCTTGGACGAATACACCGTGTTTTCGGGATTGACAACCGCCTGTCTTTTCGCCGAAGCGCCGACAAGTATTCCGTCCTCTTTTGTGAAAGCTATGATTGAAGGGGTTGTGCGCTCTCCCTCCTCGTTCACGATTATCTTCGCCTCTCCGCCTTCCACAATTGAGACGACAGAGTTTGTTGTTCCGAGGTCTATACCGATTATTTTTGCCATTTTTTATTCCTCCATTTTTGCCATACTGATGCCTGGCGACCGCTTGATTTTGTAAATTGCTTTGTTTTCTATCTGCCTTATCCGTTCAGCCGAGACTCCGAATTTTTTCCCGAGGTCCTCAAGTTTTACGGGCGTTTCTGTTAGAAAACGCGATGTGATAATTTCCTTTTCGCGCTCATTAAGCCCACTAAGCGCCTTGTTTACAGCCGTTTTTTGCCATTTTTCATTCTGGAATTCCGAGAGAGCCGTTTCCTGAGACGGGGTTGTGTCTGTAACAAGTTCAAGATATGAGCCCGCGTCAGAAATTCCGCCGACTTTGGAATCAAGCGAAAAATCCCTCGCCGAAGTTCTCGTTTCCATTTCCGTTATCTCCCGCGCGCTCACGCCCAGCATTTCGGACAGTTTTTCAGGCGCCGTTTCCGCCCCCGAAAGCGCACGCCGTGCCGCCGGAATTTTCTGAAACAGTTTCCTTTCGTTGCGACTGCCTCCTATCCGTACACTGCTCCAGAACCTCATAATGTATTCGTGTATGCGCGCCTTTATCCACCAGACTGCGTATGAAACAAGGCGGTAGCCGCGATGCGGATTAAATTTTTTGACCGCGGTCATCAACCCAAGCGCCCCTTCCTGAATGAGGTCCATAAGGGAAACATCGTAACCCGCGTAACTTTTCGCTATACGAACCACAAAGCGCAGATTTGAGTTCACAAGAGAGCGCGCCGCGTCAAGGTCACCCGTTTCCCAATGCTTCACGGCGAGGGCGAATTCCTCTTTCCTGCTGAGCAACGGGTAACGCCCAACCTCTTTCATGAATGCTCCGATATTTGAATTTAAGGCAAGATTCTTCATTTTCACCTTCTGAATCCAAGATAAGCACCGAAACCTCCGTGTCAAGCGATAAAGGCGAGACAGGGAAAGAAACTGTTTCAGCCGCCAAAGAGAAAATTATATGTGAAACAAGATAGTTACAGTTTAAACCGCAAGTATAATCTATCTTCGGTGATTTCACGTTTCCGGTGAAAAAGGCGTTTTTTCAGCCGGATATGGATTTTACCGCTTTTTCCGCAGCTTCCCTCATATCTGCGGCGGTTGTTATATCAAGCCCCGATTCCAAGAGCATTTTTCTGCCGAGGTCAACATTTGTGCCTTCAAGCCGCACAATGAGTGGAACATTTATTCCAACCTCTCTGGCGGCGGTGATGATGCCTTCCGCAATAACATCGCATTTCATTATGCCGCCGAATATGTTGACCAGAACCGATTTCACGTTTTTGTCGCTGAGTATCATTTTGAACGCTTTTGTTACCTGCTCGGTGGTTGCGCCGCCGCCGACGTCAAGGAAGTTTGCGGGCTCGCCGCCGTAGTATTTGATGATATCCATTGTCGCCATCGCAAGCCCCGCCCCGTTGACAAGGCACCCTATGTTGCCTTCCATCTTGACGAAGCTGATCCCCACCTCTCTCGCTTCCACATCAAGCGGGTTTTCGTCGCTCACGTCCCGCATTCCTTCAAGCGCTTTGTGCCTGTAAAGGGCGTTGTCATCAAGGTTTACTTTGCAGTCAAGCGCACGCAACTCGCCCTCTCCGGTCAGTATCAGAGGGTTAACCTCCGCGATTGAGCAGTCATTTTCAGTGTAGAGCCTGTAAAGCCCCGATATAAAAGCGACCGCTTTGTTCACCTCTTTGCCCGTAAGGCCGATTCCAAAGGCAATCCGCCTGCATTGAAACGGCTGTATGCCGATTGCCGGATCAATAAACTCTTTGATGATTTTTTCAGGCGTCTTTTCCGCGACTTCCTCAATCTCAACCCCGCCCTCCGAACTTGCCATAACAACGTCCTTTTCGCTTGAGCGGTCTGATACAATCGCCAGATAAAACTCGTGCTTGATGTCCGCCGGCTCCTCAATGAGAACTTTGCGCACGACTTTTCCTTCGGGGCCGGTCTGGTGTGTTACAAGCGTCATTCCCAGCATTTCAGAACTGATTTTTTCCACTTCTTCGGGGGTTTCGACGATTTTAATTCCGCCCGCCTTACCTCTGCCTCCGGCAAGTATCTGTGCCTTGACAACGAACTTGTCAAACTTCAAATCTTTGGCGTGTTTTGCGGCCTCTTCCGCCGTAGCCGCGACTTTTCCGGCCGGAACGGGCACGCCGTATTTTTCCAGCAATTCCTTTGATTGGTATTCGTGAAGATTCACTTTTTTTCCTCCGGAGTTTATTTAAGGGCTGATTTTATCCAATCCCTTTTCATTTTCGCAATGTTGATGATTGAAATTTCTTTCGGGCAGACGGCTTCACACTCGGCGTGGTTTGAGCAGTTGCCGAACCCTTCGGTGTCCATCTGGTTGATCATTCTCATAACCCTGCCCGCCGCTTCGGGTTTGCCCTGGGGCAAAACTCCCAAATGCGATATTTTCGCCGATGTGAAAAGCGAAGCGGACGCGTTCGGGCAAGCCGCGACGCACGCTCCGCACCCTATGCATTCGGCTGAATCCATAGCATCATCGGCTATATCTTTGGGAACGGGAATGTCGTTCGCGTTCGGCGCGCTTCCCGTATTCACCGAGATGTATCCGCCCGCGCGTATGATTCTGTCAAACGCGCTTCTGTCAACAACAAGGTCTTTTTGAACCGGAAAAGCGTTTGCCCTGAACGGCTCAATAAATATGGTGGCTCCGTTGTTAAAATGCCGCATGTGTAACTGGCAGACCGTTGTCGCCGCTTCGGGGCCGTGAGCTTCTCCGTTGATGGTAATTCCGCAAGTGCCGCAAATTCCCTCGCGGCAGTCGCTATCAAACGCGATGGGGTCTTTGTTTTCCTTAATCAGCCCCTCGTTCACGACGTCAAGCATTTCAAGAAAAGACATATCGGGCAACACGCCTGTCACTTCGTGTTTCTCCATCGCCCCTTTGGAGTGCGCGTTTTTTTGCCGCCATACCATCAGCGTAAGGTTCATTGTTTTAGAGTTTTCAGACATCGGAACGGTTTATTTGTAACTCCTCGTTGACGGTTTCACAAACTCAAAGTCCAGAGTTTCCTTCTGAATCTCCGGACTTCCGTCCGGATTGTTTTTCCATGCGGCAACATAGGCGTATTTTTCATCATCGCGCAACGCTTCGCCCTCTTCGGTCTGGTATTCCTCCCTGAAATGTCCGCCGCACGATTCCTCTCTTTCAAGCGCGTCTTTCGCCATCAGTTCGCCGAGTTCAAAAAAATCCGCAACCCTGCCCGCCATTTCAAGGTTTTTGTTTATCGTGTCCGCGCCTTCAGGGATTTTGACATTGCTCCGAAACTCCTCTTTGAGTTTGGGTATTTCGGCAAGCGCGTGGTTTAAGCCGTCTTTGCTTCTGGACATTCCCACATAGTCCCACATGATTTTTCCGAGCTCGCGGTGGAACTCCAACACTGTTTTGTTTCCTTTGATTGAGAGCATTTTGTCCGTACTTTGCCGGACAGATTCGGCGGCTTGCTTGAATTCGTCCGCATCGGCGCCGGTGTTCGGCAAGTCCGCGCCGGCAAAGTATTCGCCTATTGTATAGGGAATGACAAAATATCCGTCCGCGAGCCCCTGCATAAGCGCGCTCGCGCCGAGCCGGTTTGCTCCGTGGTCTGAAAAATTCGCCTCTCCGAGAACAAACAGTCCCGGAATTGTGCTCATCAGTCCGTAATCAACCCACAGTCCGCCCATGCAGTAATGAACCGCGGGATAGATTCTCATCGGAACCTCGTAGGGGTTTTCGTCCGTGATTTTGTTATAAATGTCAAAAAGGTTGCCGTATTTTTCCTTGACCGCCGCCTGCCCGAGGCGCTCTATCGCGGACGCGAAATCCAGATAGACCGAGAGCCCTGTTTTGCCCACTCCCCGTCCCTCATCGCATATCGCTTTGGCGGCTCTTGAAGCCACGTCTCTCGGCACAAGATTTCCGTAGGCGGGGTATCTTCTCTCAAGGTAGTAGTCCCTCTCGTTTTCGGGGATTTGGTCAGGGCTTCGTTTGTCGTCCTTGTTTTTTGGAACCCACACCCTTCCGTCATTGCGCAGGCTTTCGCTCATAAGCGTCAATTTTGACTGATGGTCTCCCGACACGGGAATGCATGTGGGGTGAATTTGCGTAAAACACGGATTGGCGAACAGCGCGCCCTTTTTGTGGCAGCGCCATGCCGCGGTCGCGTTTGAATTTCTGCCATTTGTGGAAAGGTAGTAGATGTTGCCGTATCCGCCGGTCGCGAGAACAACCGCATCCGCCTCGTATGATTCTATTTCGCCGGTGGCGAGATTTCTGCACACCACTCCGCGCGCCGCGCCTCCGATGACGACAAGATCAAGCATCTCCCTCATCGGAAAAATCTCAACATTTCCCTTGTCCGCCTGCCGCATAAGCGCGCCATATGCGCCTATGAGCAATTGCTGCCCGGTCTGTCCGCGCGCGTAAAAAGTTCTGGACACCTGAGCGCCCCCGAAAGAGCGATTTTCAAGCAGTCCTCCGTAGTCTCTGGCGAACGGAACGCCCTGTGCGACGCACTGGTCTATAATCCCCGCGCTGATCTCCGCGAGGCGGTGAACATTTGCCTCTCTCGCCCTGTAGTCCCCGCCTTTGATTGTGTCATAAAAAAGACGCCAGATGCTGTCTCCGTCATTCTGGTAGTTTTTCGCGGCGTTAATTCCGCCCTGCGCGGCTATGCTGTGCGCCCTTCTCGGAGAATCCTGTATGCAGATGTTTGTTATTTTGTATCCCAGCTCCGCCAGAGCCGCGCTCGCGGACGCTCCGGCGAGCCCGCTGCCGACCACAATGACTTTGAACCCGCGTTTGTTCGCGGGATTAACCAGAGGCACGGTGGATTTGTATTTTGTCCACTTGTCTTCAAGCGCGCCTTCGGGAATTTTTGCGTTAAGAGACAATTTTGTTTTTTATCCTCCGCGCCCGGCGATGTGCACCCACAACGGTATCACGAGAAAGCCCGCCGCCAGAACAACTGCCATCAAGTATCCCGCCACAGTTACAAAAGACATATATTTTTTGTTCGTCATTCCCAGCGACTGAAACGCACTCCAGTATCCATGGCGCAGATGGAAGCCCAGAAAAATCATCGCCGCCATATAGAGAGCCACGTTGAGATGGCTACTGAAAAAATCGTAAACAAGCGCGTGAAGGTCTCTTGCCACTTCACCGTCAATCACGGTTGCGTATCCTTCGGCGATTCCGGGGCCGAACCGGAAAGACAAAACATGCCACACGACAAACGCTCCGAGCAGTATGCCCGTGTAGATCATATTTCTTGAAACCGCGGGGTTTGTGGCGGTCGCTCTGCCTTTTAATCCCGCTTCATATTTTCCGGCGCGCGCTTTTCTGTTGGAAATTGTGATAACGATAGAGGTTATTATGTGAGCGGCGAACAGCGCAAGCAACCCTATTTCAGTTACCGTGAGAAGCCAGCCGAGGTCGTGAAGGTATTTGGCGTAGATGTTGAAAAGCTGTGAGTCATCGCTGAAAAGCGTCAAGTTGCCCAGAAGGTGGACTACAAGAAATGAGACAAGTCCGATGCCCGTGAGTGCGTTGAGAATTTTTTTCGCGACCGATGGCATTGATTATTCCTTTATTTTATCAATTTTATCGCACAACTCTTTCACGCTTGCGATTGAAGTTTTCAACTCTTTGGCTTCGGTTTTCGTAAGGTCCACTTCAACTATTTCTTCCGCGCCGCCCGCGCCAAGTTTTACCGGAAGCCCGACGAACATTCCTTTGATGCCGTATTCGCCCTCGGCGAGCACACAGCACGGAAGAATCTGTTTTTTGTCTTTGATTATGGCTTCGGCCATCAAAGCCGCGGACGCTCCCGGTGCGTAGAAAGCGCTTCCTGTTTTAAGCAGTCTGACAATTTCCGCACCGCCCTTGCGGGTTCTGTCCACAAGGGCCTTTATTTTTTTCTTCGGAAGAATATCCGTAAGAGGTATGCCCGAAACCGTTGTGTAGCGTGCGAGCGGAACCATATCGTCTCCATGCCCGCCAAGCACAAACGCGTCTATGTTTTCCACCGAAACACCCAGCTCTTCCGCTATGAAGGTTTTGAAGCGCGCCGAATCCAGAACACCCGCCATTCCCATCACCCTGTGTTTGGGGAAACCACTTGTTTTGTAAGCCGCGTAAACCATGGCGTCAAGCGGGTTTGTTACAAGGATAAGAATTGCTTTCGGGGATTTTTTCACCGCCGCTTTAACGACTTGGCGGATAATTTTTGTGTTTGTGGCAAGCAGGTCATCTCTGCTCATTCCCGGCTTTCTCGCGAGGCCCGAAGTGATGATTATGATGTCCGAACCGGCCGTTTCATCGTATTCATTGCTTCCGCAGACTTTTACGTCAACCCCCAGAACCGCGCACATCTGCGAAATGTCCAGCGCTTTGCCCTGCGGCATATCCTCAACTATGTCAACGATTACGACATCGGCGATTTCAGCCTCGGCAATTCTCAGAGCCGCAGTCGCGCCGACATTACCTCCGCCTATGATGGAAACTTTCTGCCTGGCCATATTTGCCTTCCGGGGTTTAGTTTAACCCATGTTCTCGACTATGGCGTTGCCGAATTCACTGCATTTCAGGAGGGTTGCCCCGTCCATAAGACGCTCAAAGTCGTAGGTTACGGTTTTCTTCCTGATTGACTCCGCCATGCCTTTCTCAATAAGGTCGGCGGCTTCGTCCCAGCCGAGATGGCGGAACATCATAACTCCCGAAAGGATTACCGAACTGGGATTCACCTTGTCCTGCCCGGCGTATTTTGGAGCTGTTCCGTGGGTCGCCTCAAAAATTCCGTGCCCCGTTTCGTAGTTTATGTTCGCCCCCGGAGCAATTCCTATTCCCCCGACCTGCGCGGCAAGAGCGTCTGACAGATAGTCTCCGTTGAGGTTCATGGTCGCGATGACCTCAAATTCTTTGGCTCTTGTGAGAACCTGCTGGAGAGTTATGTCTGCAATGGTGTCTCTAACCAGCAGTTTTTTCTTGTATGCGCCGCCCCCGTGCGAATCGTAGATTGAATTGACAACGTTCTCCACTTCACTGCACAAATCAGCTTTTTGCGTTTCGGTCATCATGCTGTATCCGGGGTCTATTTGTTTCGCGTTGTCTTCGGTGCTGATTTCTGTGTCCCTGTCCTTGTTGTCCAGAATCCAGCTTTCCCTCTCGGTTACGGTCTGGTCGCGGAATTCTGAGACCGCCACCTCAAAGCCCCAGTCTTTGAAAGCGCCTTCGGTAAATTTCATTATATTGCCCTTGTGAACAAAGCAGACGCTTTTGCGTCCATGCTCCAGGGCGTAGCGAATTGCGGCACGCACCAGGCGGGCTGTTCCTTCCTGTGAAACCGGTTTGATTCCAATTCCCGAAGTTTCAGGAAAACGGATTTTTTCAACTCCCATCTCGTCCCGCATAAAATCGATGATTTTTTTCGCTTCCGGAGTTTGAGCTTTCCATTCAATTCCCGCATAGATGTCTTCGGAGTTTTCGCGGAAAATCACCATGTCAACATCTTGAGGATTTTTGACCGGACTTGGAACCCCTTCGTACCATCTCACCGGACGCAGACAGACGTAAAGGTCAAGCATTTGCCTGAGCGCCACATTGAGGCTTCTTATGCCTCCGCCAATCGGGGTTGTGAGAGGCCCCTTGATTCCCACGAGATATTTTCTAAAACCCGCAATGGTTTCGTCCGGAAGCCAGTTTCCGGTTTCGTTAAACGCTTTTTCTCCGGCCAGCAGTTCAAACCAGTCAATTTTTTTCTTTCCGCCGTATGCTTTTTCAACCGCCGAATCAAACACATGTTGGGAAGATTTCCAGATATCAGGTCCTGTTCCGTCCCCTTCAATGAAGGGAATTACGGGGTTGTCGGGAACTTGCAGTTTTCCCTCTTTGATGCTTATTATTTTTCCTTGAGGCATATGTTTCTTCTCCCTAGATTACGAAAATGAAGTGTCCGAAAGCAGTCTTTCGGTTCGGGGAATAATAATTGCGCGAGGGGTTGTTGTCAACGGAGGCAAGGCGGTTTTAAGCCGTCTGGTTTCTAAAAATCCACCTGTTTGAGTTCCCAATACGCCTTTGAATCTTTGAGGTGTTCGTTTTCCAGAAGAAGGTCTATCGCTTTTTTCCCTTCCCTGTCCGTTTTATGCGGGTTCGCACCGTTTTTTATGAGAGCGACCACGACTTCGGGGTTTGTGCTGTTCCACGCCGCTTTCAGCAGAGGCGTTTTTCCGTCAAACCCCGTTATGTTGGGGTCCGCTCCGTTTTGCACAAGCGCGAGGATTACTTTTTCGTTTGCGTTGTTCCATGCCGCTTTCATAAGCGCGGTTTCACCGTTGATGTCAACCTCATTGGCGTTGGCTCCTTTTTCTATAAGAGTCTCAACTATCTTTTCGTTTACGTTGTTCCACGCCGCGAACATAAGCGCGGTTTCACCGTTAGGGGTTCGGGACCTTATATTGGCTCCGTTCTCTATCAGAGCGCGAATAACTTCAAGGTTCGGATTTACTTCCGCCGCTATCATAAGCGGGGTTTTGCCTTCATTGTTTCTTGCGTTAATCTCCGCCCCGTTTTGTATCAGAGTAAGGAAACTTTCCACATCCTGCCTTGCCATGGCGGTAATAATAAGAGGCGAATTGCCCCGCTCGTCCCTTCCGTTAACGTCCGCCCCCTTTCTGACCGCGGTTTCAACCTGTCGGTGGGTCGCGTCACGAATGAAGGTTATATCTGTAAGGCTGTTTTTCGGGGTGTGCTGGGAAAGGAATACTACGACAAGCCCCGTAACGCACACCGCCGCAAGCACGAGCGCGGCTATAAGCCATTTGCTTAAATCACTTAGTCTCTGTCCGATTTTCCAACGGACGGGAAACGGCTCAAAGTATTTGTCGCTCTTTTTTTTCTTCAACACTATAGGTGCACCACTCTCCCTTGCAATGGCGCTTCAACTCTCTTAGTGCGCCGCTCAATACCCGCTGAATAATAACAAACAGCCGTAGTAAAAACAAATAAACAGAAGTTAAATCATTTGCTTAATTACTGTCTGAAGTATTCCGCCGTTGTTATAGTATTCCACTTCAACGGGGCTGTCCAGACGGCAAATTGTGGAAAAGTTTTTCTTTCCGCTCTCTCCGTTCGCCTTTATAAGGAATTCCTGCCCGGGTGTGATTTCACCTGAAAGCCCTTCTATGGAGAAGGTTTCAAAACCCGTTAGGGAAAGAGTTTGAGCGTTTTCATCTTCTTTGAATTGCAAGGGGAGAACGCCCATTCCGACCAGATTGCTGCGGTGTATTCTCTCAAAACTTTCCGCTATTACGCATTTTACTCCCAGAAGAGCCGTTCCCTTCGCCGCCCAGTCGCGCGAACTGCCGGTTCCGTATTCTTTTCCGGCGATGACTATGAGAGGCGTTCCATCGTTCATATATCTGTCCGCCGCATCGTAAATTGCCATCTGCTCTCCGGACGGAATATGCATCGTGTATCCGCCCTCTGTTCCGGGAATCATAAGGTTTTTTATCCTGATGTTTGCGAAAGTTCCCCTCATCATGACTTCATGGTTTCCGCGCCGCGCTCCGAAACTGTTGAAGTGTTTTTTTTCAACGCCTTTTGAAATCAGGTATTTGCCCGCCGGTCCGTCCGGCTGAATTACGCCCGCCGGCGAAATGTGGTCTGTTGTTACCGAATCTCCCAGAACCGCAAGCGCCCTCGCCCCTTCTATGCTTTGCGGACGCGTCTCCACCGCGCCGTTCAAGGAGAAGTTTTCAAAGAAAGGCGGATTTTGTATGTATGTAGATTTTTTCATCCCATTCGTAAATCGGGCTTTTTGGAGCCGCAAGATCCGACCACATGTCGTCGCCTTCAAAAACGCGCGAATACTGCTGCTTGAACATTTCCGGGCTGATGGCGTCCGAAACAGTTTTGTTTATCTCATCCTGACCGGGCCAGATGTCTTTGAGATAGACCTCGCCGCCGTTTTTGTCTTTGCCAATCGGGGTGGACAGAATGTTCGTATCCACGGTTCCGGCGAGAGCGAAAGCGACCACAAGTGGCGGGGATGCGAGATAGGAGAATTTTATGAGCGGATGAATTCTGCCCTGAAAGTTTCTGTTGCCGCTCAAAACGGACGCACAGGTCAGGTTTCCTTTTTTGATTCCGTCTTCAACTTCGCGCGGAAGCGGCCCGCTGTTGCCGATGCAGGTTGTGCATCCGTATCCGACAAGGTGAAATCCGAGCGCTTCAAGAGGCTCAAGCAATCCGGCCGCGGAGAGGTAGTCCGTAACGACCCGCGAGCCGGGCGCGAGGCTTGTTTTTACATAGGGCTTCACCTGTAAACCCCTTTCAACCGCCTTTTTCGCGAGCAGGCCCGCCGCCGCCATAACGGACGGGTTGGAGGTGTTTGTGCAGCTCGTAATCGCCGCGATGAGAACCGAGCCGTCTTTAATGTCGTGGCTTTCGTTTTTGATTTTAATGCTTATTTTGCCCGCGCTTGTGCCGTCCGTTTTCTCGCTGATGCTTTTCCCGTACGAGGTTTTCAAATTGCTGAGCGCGACCCTGTCCTGAGGCCTGTCGGGACCCGCGACCGAGGGCACGACAGTTGCGATGTCAAGCCCAAGCGTGTCGGTGTATTCAGGGTCTTCGCCGGTTTTCCTGAAAAGCATTTGCGCGGTTGCGTATTTTTCAATCAACTCTGTGCGGTTTCCCCTGCCGGTTGAGTTCATATAGCGCAAGGTTTCCGAGTCCGTGGGGAAAAATCCCATGGTCGCGCCATATTCGGGCGCCATGTTTGCTATTGTGGCTCTGTCCGCGAGCGATAGTTGCGACAGCCCGTCGCCGTAGAATTCAACAAATTTTCCGACAACCCCTTTTTGCCTGAGCATCTCCGTAACGGTGAGAACGACGTCGGTCGCCGTGATGCCGTCAGAGGGTTGTCCGGTGATTTTGAAACCTATAACTTCGGGCGTGAGCATATAAAGCGGCTGCCCGAGCATGCACGCTTCGGCCTCTATTCCGCCAACTCCCCAGCCGAGCACACTCAGGCCGTTAATCATCGTCGTATGGGAATCCGTCCCGACCAGAGTGTCGGGATAGGCGAATGTTTTCCCGTCCTTTTCGCCCGAAGCGACAACATCCGCCAGACATTCAAGATTAACCTGATGCACTATTCCCGTTCCCGGCGGAACGACCCGGAAATTGTCAAAAGAGTTCTGTGCCCATTTCAAAAACTGGTATCGTTCGCCGTTTCTTTCGTATTCAATCTCAACATTTTTGGAAAACGAGTCCTTTCCGGCGAAGAAATCAACCTGTATGGAATGGTCTATTACCAAATCCACGGGCACGACCGGATTTATTCGCGAATAGTCCGCACCTTCAATTCCGCTGACCGCCGAGCGCATTGACGCCAGATCCGCCACGCACGGAACGCCCGTAAAATCCTGCAGAATCACCCTTGCGGGCTTGTAGGGAATTTCGCACGCGGGCTTTCCGCCCTTCCATTCCGAGATGGCGCGCACATGGTCTTCGGTAACGGTTTTGCCGTCATAGTTTCTGAGCGCATTTTCCAGAAGAATTTTTATGGAGAACGGAAGTTTGCCGATTTTTTTTCCGAGATTTTCCTCCAGTTTGCGCAGAGAGTAAATAAGGAATTTTTTACCGTCCGCTTCCATCTCTTCAAGTGTTTTGAATTTGTCCTGCATTTTCTCACTTCCGGGCGGGGAACCTGTCAGTCAACCCGTCTGAGCGCGATTACGGAGTTTGTGCCGCCAAAACCGTATGAGTTTGAGAGTACGGTTTTCAGTTTTGCTTCCCGCGCCTCATTGGGCACATAGTCAAGGTCGCACTCGGGGTCTTTGTTGAAAAGATTCATAGTTGGGGGAATCACTGAATTTTTAATTGCCAGAGCGCACAAAGACACTTCAACGGCTCCGCTCGCTCCAAGCATGTGTCCTGTCATTGATTTAGTGGAACTGATGGGAATGTCATACGCTTTGTCGCCGAAAACGCTTTTTATCGCGGCGGTCTCGTTGGAGTCGTTAAGTTTTGTTGATGTGCCGTGGGCGTTGATGTAGTCAATGTCCTGAGGATTGAGCTCCGAATTTCTAAGCGCCATTTCCACGCATCTTACGGGCCCGTCAAGAGACGGAGCCGTGATGTGGTGTGCGTCTCCGCTCATTCCGGAGCCAAGCACTTCGGCGTATATTTCCGCTCCGCGCGCCTTTGCGAATTCAAACTCTTCCAGAATTACCGTTCCGGCTCCTTCGGAGAGAATAAAGCCGTCTCTGTCAACATCAAAGGGTCTTGATGCCGTTTCGGGGTCGTCATTGCGTGTTGACAGCGCTTTTATGACATTAAATCCCGAAACCGTGAGAGGAACAAGCGGCGCTTCGCTTCCGCCCGCTATCATGGCTTCGGCATCTCCGTTTTTAATCAGCATCGCTGCCAGAGAAATCGAGTGCCCGCTTGCGGCACACGCCGTTGTGGTGCTGCAGTTCGGCCCCTTCGCGTTGAATTTGATGGACCCGTATCCCGCCGCCATGTTTGTTACCACATTCGGAATGAAAAATGGTGAAACCCTGCCGGGACCCTTTTCGTCAAGAGTCCGCACCATCTTGCAGTAGGTTGTAGTTCCGCCGATTCCCGAAGCGATAATGATTCCGACTTTCGGAGCAAGTTCATCTGTGATTTCAAGCCCCGCGTCTTCAAGCGCGAGTTTTGTACCGGCGATTGAGTACTGAATAAAAGGGTCGTCTCTGCGGGCTTCGCGCTCGCTCATGAAGTCTCCGGGACTGAACCCTTTGACTTCGCCCGCTATTTGCGTTTTCAGGTCTGAGGCATCAAAGCGCGTTATTGTCCCAACGCCGCTTTTGCCGGCGCATATGCCATCCCAGGTTTCTTTGTGCCCGATACCGAGCGAAGTTATAAGGCCTATGCCGGTTATGACGACCCTACGCGCCATCGCCCTGCTTTTCCTTTATGAAACTAACCGCGTCCTGAACGGTGATAATTTTCTCAACGTCTTCGTCCAGAATCTCAATTCCGAATTCGTCCTCTATCGTCATAACGAGTTCAACCAGATCAAGGGAATCCGCTCCCAGGTCGTCAATGAATGACTGTTCCAGTTCAATCTCATCGGTGGATTTGCCGAATTGCTGGGCTATCATGCCCTTAATTTTACCTACCATTTCCGTTTCTTTGTCTTGAGACATTTAATGTCCTCCTTAGTTTATTTTTTGTCTTTATATCTTTTTTTAAGACTAAATGTAAAGACCGCCGTTAATTTTTATAACTTCGCCCGTGATGTAAGACGCCCTTTCGGACGCCAGAAAAGCCACCGCGCCGGCTATGTCTTCGGCTTTGCCGTATCTTCCCAGTGGAATGGATTTAAGGTATATGCGCTTCATTTCTTCGGAGATTGGAGCTGTTATATCAGTCTCCACAAACCCGGGGCTGACGGCGTTGACCGTTACGCCGCGCGAAGCAAACTCTTTTGCCGCCGATTTGGTGAACCCTATTATTCCCGCTTTCGCCGAAGAATAATTTATCTGCCCCGGGTTTCCCATTTCGCCGACCACTGACGTTATGTTGATTATCCTTCCGTATCTGTCGTTAAGCATTCTTCTCGCCACGGCTTTTGTGCAGTTGAAAATCCCTTTGAGATTTATGTTTTGAACCTTGTCCCAGTCCTGCTCGCTCATTCTGACAAACAGTTTGTCTTTTGTAATTCCCGCGTTATTGACGAGTATTTGAATACCGCTTTTTTTCACAATCGGCGCAAGGGATTTGCCAACCGCTTTGTAGTCGGAGACATCAAAGCCCATTGTTTCGCCGCTGCCTCCGTCTTTTTCTATAAGGTCAAGCGTTTCCTTCGCCGCATCCGCATTTGAAACATAGTTCACTATCACATGGCAACCACTACGGGCGAGCTCTATTGCCGTCTGCCTTCCTATTCCCCTTGATGCGCCGGTGACGAGGGCGGTTTTACCGCTAAATTCCGTTTCCAAAATCATTTCGCTAAATCTTATGCAACTGCTCCGTCATTTCAAGATTGAAAGTTTCCGAGTCTTTCACGGTTCTTTTTATAAGTCCGCAAAGCGCTTTTCCGGGGCCTATTTCAATAAACTTGTTTGTATTCCGCTCTTTCATATATTCAACTGATTCAGACCACCTGACCGGATTTGTTATCTGCAGAAGCAGAATCCCTTTGACTCTTTGCCGGTCGGTATTGGCGGCCGCCTCAAGGTTTGTTATGACGGGTACGCGCACATCTGAAATGCGGACGCTTTCAAGCGTCCGCGCGAGTTTCTCCGCGGCGGGGCTCATGAGCGGGCAATGAAAAGGCGCGCTCACTTTCAGAGGCACGGCTCTTTTTGCGCCGCGCTCAAGCGACATTTCAGAAGCTTTTTCCACTTCGTGCGCTCCGCCCGATATGACGGTTTGTTCGGGAGAGTTATAGTTTGCGGGCCAAACATTTTGGGCGCCGCCGTCGGAGCAGTTTTTGCACACCCGTTCAACCTCGTCTTTTTTCAAACCTATGATTGCAGCCATCGCGCCCTCGCCTGCGGGAACCGCCTCTTGCATAAACTCGCCTCTTTTTCTGACGATTTTCACCGCGTCCGCGAATTCAATGGCCCCGGCGGCTACGAGCGCGGAGTATTCTCCGAGGCTGTGCCCCGCGACAAAGTCCGGACGCATATCCGTTTCCTTCTCAAGCACCGCGAGCGCCGCCGAGCTTACGGTCAAAATCGCCGGCTGAGCGTTTGCCGTGAGACTCAAAGTTTCTTCGTCTGAATTGAAGCACAAAACCGCCATGTCTTCATTTATTGCTTCGCTCGCGCTCTCAAATACGGAACGGGCTTCGGAAAAGTTGTCGTAAAAATCCTTTCCCATTCCAACATACTGCGAACCCTGTCCCGGGAAAACAAATGCCGTCATTTTGATTTATTCTTACGAAACGGACGATTTACCGCTCTTCTCCGTCCTCTTCTGATTTCATGAAAGTTCTGCCCTTGTAGTAGCCGCAGTGCGGACAAGCCCTGTGGGGATGCATTTTTTCATTGCATTGCGGGCACATTGAACTCGCAGGAATTTGTGCTTTGTAATGAGTCCTTCTTTTTCTTGATTTGGAAGTGGATGTTTTTCTCTTTGGAACCGCCATGACAGTTTTCTCCTTTTTTCGTCAAATATAATTTAAGACAGTCTAATTTCCTTGAGCGCTTTAAGACGCGGGTCAATTTCCCGTCTTTCGCACTTGCAGGGGTTTTCATTCAAGTCCGCTCCGCAGGATGCGCAAAGTCCTTTGCAGTTTTTCGCGCAGACCGTTTTTTCGGGTATCGCCATGGCGACCTGCTCGCGCATGTCGTCCGAGATGTCTATTTTGCTCTGGTTCGCGGGCAATTGCACAAAAGAGTTTATCTCGTGGCTGACGCCGCTTTTCGCGGGCTTGAGGCAACGCGAACACGGTGAAAGAAGTTCAAAACTCAAAGTCCCCGAAATAAAAATCTCACCACCCATTTTTTCAATGCCCGCTTTGAACAAAACAGGGGAAAGCAATCCGGACTTCCCTGTGTTTTTCGCGAGTTCCGATATATTCGTGAGCCACACGGCATTTCTTGAAACTTCAAAAGACAGCCGGTCGTTTCCTATTTCTCCTTTTTCGAAAAGCATGATTTTCTCTCGTGGGCGGCGTTTCCTTCAAAGCGCCTTTCCGTCAGGTGTCCGTTTCATCTTTTCTTTTTTCAAGAAAAGGTCTCAGAATATCAAGCGGCAGAGGCAGTATTACGGTTGAGCTTCCCTCGGGCGGAAGGTCTGAGAGCGCCTGAAGAAAGCGCAGTTGGAGCGAAGCGGGATTTTTTGAAAGTATGTCAGACGCTTCGCTGATTTTTTGAGATGCCTGAAACTCACCTTCGGCGCTTATGATGCGCGCCCTTCTCTCTCTTTCGGCTTCCGCCTGTTTCGCCATCGCCCTCTGCATTTCCTGCGGCAGGTCAACATGCTTCACTTCAACAAGTGTAACCTTGATTCCCCACTCGTCGGTCTGAGCATCAAGAACCTCCTGCAGTTTCATGTTCAACTCTTCCCTTTCGGTCAGAAGGTCATCCAGTTCAACCTGTCCCAATACGCTTCTGAGCGTTGTCTGCGCGAGCTGAGAGGTCGCGTAATAGTAGTTTTCCACTTTGATAATTGTGTTTATCGGGTCAACAACTCTGAAATACAAAACGGCGTTGACCTTGACCGAAACGTTGTCTTTTGTAATTACATCCTGCGGCGGAACGTCCATTGCGATTACGCGCAAACTGACTCTCGTCATTTTATCAACGAACGGAATTAGCCAAATAAAGCCCGGCCCTTTGACGCCGATAACGCGCCCAAGACGCAGAACCACGCCTCTTTCGTACTCTTTGAGGATTCTTGCTCCCGACAGCAGGAGCAGAACTCCTATTATGACCAGTGTTGTGATTGAAGGAATTGGCATTTTTTAACTCGCAGAATTTTCAGAATTACGGCGTCTAACTTTAACTTTCAAGCCTTTTGTTTTTTCCTCAACTATAATCCGCTCTCCTTTTGAAAGCGGCGCGTTACTTTCAGCTTTCCAGTATTCTCCGCCGATAAATACTATACCCCCGTTGCTGTCCCAGTCAACAACCGTGCCTTCCATTCCGGCAACCTGTCCCTCCCCGCCGGCGACCGATGTTTTCTGTGAGCGCGCAACCGAGATTGCGACCGCTCCAAAGATCAAAACAAAAGCCGCGCCTACGGTCGCGAGCGTTTTTTCATTCACGCCTCCCGTTTGTGCCGAATCAAAAAGCAACACCCCTCCTGCAATAAGGGACACCAATCCCGCAAGCGCGAGAAGCCCGTAACTTATAACAAAAACCTCGGCTATCATAAGCCCCGTTCCCACCAGAATAAGCCCAAGCCCGGCGTAGTTGAACGGAAGTATTTGCAATGCGGCGAAAGCGAGTATCAGCGATATGGCTCCGACAACGCCCGGAAAAATACTTCCGGGATTGTATATTTCCATCAAAATCCCTATTGAGCCCAGAGACAGAAGAAGATAAGCGATGTCCGGCGAGCCGAGAATGTTTCCCATTCGCTGGCGAGTCGTCATTTTGTGCGTAAGGATTTTCGCTCCCGCCGTTGCAAGTTTCACGGTTTTTCCGCCCGCCTTAACTTCCATGCCGTCAATTTTGTTCAGCAGTGTGTCCATGTCCGGCGCGGTGAGGTCGGATATGTTGTTTTTCACCGCGTATTCCCAGGTGACGGACGAACTTTCCGTAACCGCCTTGACCGCCCATTTTCTGTTGCGTTTTCTCTGGCGCGCGATGCTGTCAATATATGACGAGGCGAAATTTGTGATTTTCTCGTCAGTTTTCCCCTGCTCCGCTTTACCCTGAATCGTAACCGGATGCGCCGCGCCCAGGCTGGTTCCCGGAGCCATTGCCGTTATGTGAGCTGCGAGAAATATAAAAGTGCCCGCGGAGGTCGCCGTCGCACCGGAGGGGAAAATGTAAGCAACAACCGGCACGGGCGAATTGAGAATGTCCTGCACTATTTCTTTTGTTGAATTGAGCAAACCGCCGGGCGTGTCAATAAGCACAACCACCGCTTCGGCTTTTTCCCTGCCTCCGCGTTCTATCGCGGTTTTGATGAAATCCGCCGAGAAGGGATTCACCGTTCCTTTAAGAGACGCGACCACCACCTGCGTTGAGCGGGATTCGGTCTCCCCGCCCGCGCCTGCCGGAATAAAAACCGCGCACGCCAGAAACGCGCACACTATTGCAGTTTGTGTCTTGCCACTCATTGCTTGAAAAACTATAATAACTGCTTAACTATGAACAACAACGACATCCCTCCGGACTCTCCCCCGTCCACCGAAGACGGCAGACTTTCAAACGCGGCCGGGGTTCTGGAGAAAATCTCCGACCGTGTTTTGTCAATGAGCTGGCTTTCCATTGCCACAGTCGTATTTGTCGCGGTTACGGCTCTGCTTTTTTACGCATTTGTGGTTGATTCGCGCGAAAAAGAGGTCGTGAAGGCAAGCGTCAAAATGGACGCCGCGGTTGCCGCTTATGAAAACGGCGAGGTCGATTCTTCTCTGGAACTTTTAAGGGGAATCAGGAATGACTTTCCGAATTTTGAGATAGCGGAACTGTCTCTGTATTACGAGGGAGCCATACTGTTC
This sequence comes from Candidatus Mycalebacterium sp., assembly GCF_977828045.1. Classification (NCBI taxonomy): domain Bacteria; kingdom Pseudomonadati; phylum Thermodesulfobacteriota; class Candidatus Dadabacteria; order Candidatus Nemesobacterales; family Candidatus Mycalebacteriaceae; genus Candidatus Mycalebacterium; species Candidatus Mycalebacterium sp. The sequence goes on from NZ_CDWCUL010000013.1 coordinate 145,234, forward strand.
GGAATGGAGAAAGATGAAAAATCGCGCGAGCGTATGGACGATTTTCTCGCGGGCTCGCCCGACCCCATTCTCAAAACCGAAGCCCTTTTTATGGCGGGTTTTTCCAGTTTCCGTCTTGAAGAGTGGAAAAAAGCCATAGGTTATTTTGAAAAGTTGATTCCGCTTGGAACCCCGTCTCACGCGAGGCGCGTCCTTCCGCTTCTCGGAACCGCCTACACAAAAACCGGAAACAGGGAAAAAGCCGAAGAGATTTACAGAATTTTCGTAATTACCTTTCCCGTTCCCGGCCCTCAAACTGAACAGCCGTAAGGCGTGGAAGAGAACCGTTAACGCGGTTTTCTATTTGAAATTCAGGACATCACAATTTTTTTTGTATGCCGAAGGGGGGACTCGAACCCCCACGCCCAAGGGCACTACCCCCTCAAGATAGCGCGTCTGCCAATTCCGCCACTTCGGCTTTGGGAAAAACAGATTGTATCACAAACGGACTAAGCTCCAAATTTCGCGAGCCGCCCCGCGTGAGCGAGCGCGAGCGGCATAATCTCAACCGCTCTTATAATTCCCAACTCTCCGGCACGGCAGTCCATTTCATTAAAACCGCTTTTGCCGCCGATACTGTGGCGTGATTTTATCAAAAGCGGAACCGGATGCCAGCTGTGAGACGACATGGACGCGGGCGTTGAGTGGTCTCCCGTTACAATCAAAACATCCGGGGCGAGTTTGAGCAGGCGCGGAACAAACTTGTCAAACTCGCTTATGGCGCGCGCCTTGTCCTTAAAATTGCCGTCCTCTCCGTGTCTGTCGGTGGATTTTATGTGCAGATAAACAAAGTCAAAATCAGAGAAAATCTCCTCCGCACGCCTGATGATTTGCTCTGTTTTTCCGCCGGCCGGGTTTTTTATGTCCATTCCGGCGATTTGCGCTATGCCGCGATACATCGGATACGCCGCAACACACGCGGCTTTGAGCCCATAGGTTTTTCCGAAGGTTTCGAGATTCGGCGGCGCGGAAAATCCTCTGAGAAGAACGCAGTTCGCGGTTTTTCTGTTTCCCAGAACCTCTTGCGCTTTTTCAGAAAACCGCTGTATTGTTCGCGCGGCGGCGATGGTTTTTTTGTTTTGCGAATCGGTCTTTACCACAAGCGGAGCCTCAAGCCCTTCCCTCTGCGGGTCCGTGTCGCAAATCCGCTCTGCGTCCGTAACCGGATGGGGAAAAGTGAACACGACCACAAATCTGTGCTCAAGCCCCGGATAGATTTTTATTTTTACGTTTCCGATTTTTTTCACCGAAGCCGATATTTGCGAGACAAGTTCGGTGCTGTGTTTTGTTGAAATTCTTCCCGCCCTTCTGTCCGTGAGGACGGTTTTTCTTTTTTGCGTTTCAACGGTGGCGAAATTTCCGCGCGCGACCAAATCGTTTTTTCCGGTTTTTATGTTGAGCCCCGCGGCTTCAACCGCGCCCCTGCCCACTTTGAAAAAGAGCGGGTCGTAGCCGAAAAGCCCCAGGTGCGCGGCTCCGCTGCCCGGAGTTATTCCGGGCGCCACGGGAGTGTGAAGACCGCAAGACGCCGCCCGGGCGAGTTTGTCAAGGTTGGGTGTTTTCGCGCTTTGCAGTTCGGTTTTGCCGTTCACGGGCAGTCCTCCGAGACCGTCAAGCACGCACATCATTATTTTTGAATCCGATTTTACGGAAATACCGCTTATGAGCGAACGCATGTCAGACACCTGTTTTTCCTCCCGTGTTTTGAATTTCAAAAATCGCACCGTCCCTTGCGGGTTCCACATTCGCGGGAAGATTTTTCTTCAGTTCAAAATAACCCATTTTGCAACTCATATGGGTCAAAACCGCTTTTTTCGGAGAGATGATTTCTATATGCTCAAGCGTCTGTTCAAGATTGAAATGGGACGGATGAGGGCTGTATCTCAAAGCGCTGATTACAAGCAGTTCAAGCCCGGCAAGTTTTTTCATTGATTCGGGCGGAATTCCGTTGCAGTCCGTCAAATAGGCGAAGTTTCCAATTCTATAGCCCAGAATTTTCCACGAGCCGTGATCTATTTTCACGGGAATAATACGCATTTGCCCTATGGAAAAATCTCCGTCAATTTCATTCAAGCGCAGGTTCGGTTTCACTTCCCCCGGGCTTTCGTCGCCGAAAATGTAGCCGAAGTTTCTCCTCAAATTCGCGGCGGTTTCAGGGTTTGCGTAACAATCTATTATTTTCCGTCCAAAATCCGTGAACGGTTTTAAATCGTCTATGCCGTTTGTGTGGTCGGCGTGTGAATGCGTGTACAAAACCGCGCTGATCGCGGATATATTCGCGCGCAACGCCTGCGTTCTAAGATCCGGCGAGGTGTCTATTAGAAGACTCAAATCCGCCGTTTCCACAAGCGCGGAGCTTCTCGTGCGAAGGTTTTCCTCCGCCGCGCAGGAGCAGACGCCGCAATCGCAACCCGGAACCGGAACACCGGTTGAGGTCGCACAGCCCAAAACCGTTACTTTCATTGGATTGCTCAAAGTAATTTTTTGCCATCTTGCGGACAAGACCGCACGGCAATAGAATATACGGCGTCACAGGAATTTCATATGGGCGCAAACCGCCAAATAGCGCATCTTTTTTCGGAAATCGCCTCAATGCTTGAGATTCAGAATTCCAATCCGTTCAAGATACGAGCGTATAAAAAAGCCGCCGATTTGATAAGCGAAATGGAGTCGGACCTCTCGGAAATGCTTTTAGCAGGAAGCGATTTTTCCTCCGTGAAGGGCATAGGAAAGGATCTGTCCGCAAAAATCCGGGAGTTTTTTGATACGGGCGCGATTGAGTATCACGGAAAACTGCGCTCTGAAGTCGGCGAAGGAATGCTTGAGATGCTCAAGATCAGGGGCATGGGACCAAAAACCGCGCGCCTTTTTTCCGATGCCGGAGTAAAAAGCGTTGAAAATCTTGAGCGGCGGCTTCTGGAAGGTGCCGGAGAGGGCATCGCGGGCATAGGCAAAAAGAAAGCCGAAGCGATACTTGAAGCTCTCGCTTTTTACAAAAGCAATCTTTCGGTTCACGGGCTTGGCAAGGCGCTTGCCGCCGCACGGGTTTTGCGCGAGCGCGTTCTCGCGATTGACGGCGCTCTGGACGCAAGCGCAGTCGGTTCCTTGAGGAGAATGACGGAAACCGTTTCAGAGATTGAGATGCTTGTGTCGTTTGAGGGCGATGAGAAGAGGTTTTTCAACGCCCTTTCCGCTTTGGATTGGACGCAAAGTGTTGAACGCTTGAAAGATTCCGGAACGACCAAAGCGGTTGTGAGTTCAGATATTGAGATCAAAACGGTTGTTTATCTCTCGCCGCCCGAAAATTTTTATTTCAACCTCGCGCGTCTGACGGGTTCGGAAAGCCACTGGAAAAAACTGACTTCCGCGAAAAAAGGCAAAGTCCCGCGTCTGGCGCGCAGCGAAGAGGATTTATATTCCGATTTGGGTTTGGAGTTTATCACTCCCGAACTCAGGGAAGACGGCGGAGAGATTGAGGCCGCGAAAAAAAGCGCTCTGCCCGGCCTTGTTGAGTTGCGGGACATCAGGGGCGACCTCCACACTCATACCGACTGGAGCGATGGCAGAGATTCCATCGGGGAAATGGCGCGCGCGGCTTTTGAAAAGGGGTATGAATACATCGCACTGACAGATCATTCTCCATCTTCAAAAGTGGCTAACGGACTTGATGCCGACCGGCTTGCGCTTAAAACTGAAGAGGTGAAAAAAATCAATTCTCTGCTGGACGGCATAGAGATTTTCTGCGGCTCCGAGGTTGACATAAAGCCGGACGGCTCCCTGGACTATCCGGACGACATTCTTTCCGAACTTGATTTTGTGGTGGCTTCCATTCACAGCTCTTTTTCGCAGGATTCCGATTCTGTCACAAAACGCGTCATTCGCGCGCTTGAAAACCCTTTTGTTCATGCGCTGGGGCACCCGACGGCGAGAATCATCGGGCGGCGCGCGCCGTGCGCGATGGATATCGAAAAAATCACGGATGCGGCTTTGAGCAACGGCAAGGCGCTTGAAATAAACGCCTCCTGCGACCGTCTTGACCTTAAAGACGAGCACGCGCGCATTGCGGCGCGCAAAGGAGTTAAACTTATAATCTCAACGGACGCTCACGCTGTCCGGCATCTTGAATCGATGGCGTGCGGGGTTGCGGTTGCCAGACGCGGTTGGTGTGAGCGTGAGAATTTTCTCAACACTCTGCCGCTTGAGGACTTGCGCGGCTGGCTGAAAACGTGCGGATAAAAATGACCGATTCTGCTAAAAACCGGGTTCGCAAAGAGTATGACGAACTGAAAAAACTCATAAAAAAACACAACCGCCTCTACTATGAGAAAGACAGCCCTGAAATATCCGACTCCGAATATGACAAACTCATGTCGCGTTTTCGGGAGATTGAGCGGGCGCGCCCCGAATTTGTTTCAGACGACTCCCCGTCCCGGAAAATCGGCGGCAAATCCTCCGCGCAGTTCGCGCCCGTAACTCATCTGAAAAAAATGATGAGCATAGATAACGTCTCCGCCGGAGAGACCGATGACCGTCCGAATAAGGCGCGCGCGTTTGACACACGGGTCGCCAAAGCGACCGAAGTGCTCCCCGCTTACGTAGCGCAGCTGAAATTTGACGGCGTTTCGGCGTCCCTTGTGTATGAAAACGGCAAACTCGCCCGCGCCGCCACGCGCGGAGATGGCTCGGTCGGCGAGGACATTACGGAAAACATCAAAACCATCAAATCCGTGCCTCACGCCCTTCGCGGCGGCTCTTCCAAGCCCGAAATTATTGAGATACGCGGCGAGGTAATGATACTCCTTGACGATTTCAAAAAACTGAACAGTAAAATGACAAACTCCGAATCCGTGCCTTTTGCGAATCCGCGAAACGCGGCGGCGGGCTCTTTACGACAGATTGACGCTCAAATTACCGCTTTGCGCCCGTTGAGGTTTTTCGCATGGGGGATAGGGCATATGTCCGGCGGCGACCCGATGCCTGACGAAATGGCGGTGTCCCGCGCGCTTGAGGATTGGGGGTTTAAGATGGAAGGCGGTCCCCGCCTGTGCGGCGGCATTGAAGAGGCGGTCAAATTCTGCGGCGAGGCGGAGGAAAAAAGAGAGTCGCTGAAATACGATGCCGATGGAGTTGTTATCAAGGTGAACGATATGAACTTGCGGCAAATCCTTGGCGAAACTGCGAAGCATCCGCGCTGGTGCGTCGCTTATAAATTCAAACCCCGCCACGGCGAAACGACTCTGAAAAACATAACAGTTCAGGTTGGCAGAACCGGAATTCTAACCCCGGTTGCGGACCTTGAGCCCGTGAACATTGGCGGCGTTACGGTCAGAAGAGCGTCTTTGCACAACGCGAATTTTATAGAGGAAAAAGACATACGAGTCGGTGACATGGTTGTTGTGAAACGCGCGGGAGACGTTATCCCCGAAGTCGTAAAAGTTTCCGAAAAAAACCGCCCGGGCAGACCGCCCCGCTTCAAGTGGAGCAATGTTTGCCCCGCCTGTCCTTCCTGCGGCGGCGAGGTTTCCAAAATGGAAGGCGAAGCCAATTTCATCTGTGCCAACCCTTCCTGCCCGGAGCAGTTGAAGCAGGCGATAGCGTACATGGCGTCTCGCGGGATTTTTGATATTAAGGGGCTCGGGCGCGAGACGGTTTCGGCTCTTGTTGAAGGGGGAATTGTGAAAGATATCGCTGATGTTTTTTCGCTCACAAAAGAGAGGATTGCCGATATGGAAGGTTTTGCCGAAAAATCATCGTTCGAACTTGAAAGGGAGATTAATGAAAGCAAAGAGGTTGGTTTCGGTGTTTTTATAGCCGCGCTCGGAATACGTCATGTGGGGAAACAGACCGCGGAAGTGCTCGCGGCGGAGTTTGAGTCTGTTGGCGATTTTTTCAACGCGAGCAAAGACACTCTGGTTTTAATCAACGGGGTTGGTCCGAAAACTGCGGAAACAATAGCGGATTTTACCGGTTGCGCGAAGGGCGTTGCGCTTAAAGATAAAATGTTGCGGCTCGGAGTGAAAATAAATCACCCGCCCGTGCGGGATTCCGGCGGTAAAGAGGGGATTTCCGGAAAAACCTTTGTAATTACGGGAAAGTTCGGCAAACCCCGTGCTGAAATTGAAAAAGCGATACGCGGTGCGGGCGGAGTTGTTTCTTCGTCGGTATCTTCAAAAACTGACTGTCTTGTTCAAGGCGCAGACCCCGGTTCCAAACTGAAAAAGGCGGAGCGGTTGGGCGTGCGGATTATAGATCAAAAAACTTTTGAGAAAATGCTGTAAAGCGCGGACTTAATCTATCTCTTTTTTTGCGTCCAGAAGGTTCTGGGTTATGCGCGTCTGCACCCAGTTGTGGTCCCACCACTGGATTGGTTCAACCGGCAGTCCGCCAACGTATATGCTGAAATGCAGGTGGTCTCCGAAGGCAAGCCCGGTCGCGCCCGTGTTGCCTATTCTGTCTGCTTTCACGACGGTTTCCCCGCGTTGCACGCTCATTGAACCGAGGTGCGAATAAAGTGTGGCGATGCCCATTCCGTGGTCTATTATTACCGTGTTCCCGTATATTCCCAGATCATCAGCGAAGATTACCACCCCGTTGTTCGCGGCGCGAACCGGGTTTCTTTTTTGAGAAGCTATGTCGTATCCCAGATGCGGCTTTTTGTCTATTTCCTCGCCTTCAAATATGTAAATCCTCTGTTCAAATCGCGACTGCAATGATCCCACAGGCCTTATAAATGAACCTTCCCACAAAATTTTGTCGGATTTGTCGGAAACATGAGAAAGGAGTTTGGTAATTTTTTCGTCGTTGAGCGCGCGAACTTTATTGTTCACCATAACAAATGTTTCTTTGGCGGAATAGTCTTTGCGGGCATTGATGAGCGGAACCATCTTCATTTTGATAAACCGCTCCGTTATCTCAACCGGATTGTCCGGCAAAATCCTTTCTTCAAGTCTGTAATTTATGGGCAGGTTTCTTTTGTTTCCTATGGCGTCAGTTGCGGTGATGAGAACCGTTTCTCCTTCGCTAAAATTGTATGGATATGAGAAAAACGCGATGCGGACGCTTTTGTCTGAAAATCCGTTTTTCGGCGCGGCTTTGTGTCCTTTAAAAAATTTGTTTCCGATTTTGACGCCGCTCTCCTTTGAATCCGCCGAAACCTTGTAAACAATAATTCCTGAGCCGCCTTGCAGAAATCTCTCCGCGCCCGATATGACGGTTATTTTCGGCGGAGAGAGGTCTATTACTATGTTTTTGGTTTTGCTTATTGATGTATTTTCTCCGGAACTGAACATTCCGCCGTAGGACTCCGCCTCGACTTTAATCTGCGCGGGTCCGTCTTCAATGCCCGCGAACGGGTTCAGTGAGACTTGAACCGTGTCTTTTTTGACCCCTTTGGGGTAGTCTTTTGTTTCAAGTAAAAGGGTTTGATCTTCAGAGATATATGAAATCCGGATATTTTTCAGTCCGTCGCCAACGCCTGAAAACTTGACGCTAAAAGGTTGTGTGCCCACGGATTCGGACTGCAATCCAAAACTGATTTTAGATTCTTCAAAACACGACCGGAATATGAACACTGCGAGGGCAAGCGCAATGGATGTCAGAAAAATCTTTCTTATCATAGGTCTTCCAAGTGGCAAAACTTTTCCGAGTTTCTGTTTGTAACCCAACCCCGAAACACTATACTACATCAGTGGGTATGCGTTGTAAAGTGTCCCGCTTGTGTTCGCAAATGAGTCTTTTTAACAACCTGCTCCCGCGTTATTCCGTACTTGTGTTTGCCGTGTTTGCCCTGCTGTGCGCCACGGGTTTTCCCCGCGTTGCGTCTTGTGTGGAGTTTTTCAAACCCGAAATTGAAAAAAGGCTTCGGCAAACCTTGCCCGATTTTGAAGTTTCCATCGGTGAGGTCAGCACGTTTCACGAGAAAGGAATTCAGATTAAAAATTTTTCTCTTTCTAAAGACGGACAAAAAATCGCGCGGGCGAAATCGGTTTTTGTAAGTTACGGCTCCGTTATTTCCTCAATGCTTTTCAAGGATTTTTTCTCGTCTTCGGCCGTTGAAATTGAAGGGCTTGAGGTTTTCTTTTCTCCCCGGGTCCGGCGCCTGCTTTTCGGGCGGCGCTCTCTCTCTTCCGCATCAATTTCAGAAAGTGAAAATGCGTTTGAGAGAGGCAAACTTCCCAAAATTATAATCAAAGATTCAGTTTTTCATTTTCAAGACGGCAGAGCCGAAGTCCATTTTGCCGAACTTTCGTTAGAGGGCGGTGAGAGGAAAGGTGTGCTGCGGGCACGGATTGAAAATGCGCATATTCCCCTGCCCCATGTGAATTTATCGGTAAAAAATCTCGTGCTTGGCGCAGACATCGTCCGGGCATACGGAGGATTAAAAATCAGCAACGCAGACGGAAGCGCGTCTCTTGAAACTTTGCGCGGAGAGCCGGTTGCGGAAGCGGAGTTTGGGATTTCAATCCCCGGCGATGTTTCAAACACGGCTTGGAACGGGCGCGTGTCTTTGTCGGGAATATCTTTGGAGGGGCGGCAAGCCGGTCTTTCATTCAGTTCGGTTACTTTTGATAAAAACGGCGACCTTTCGGTTTACGGCAACATTTTTGCGGGCAGTTTTACATCGCTCATCAAGGCGCAAATCAATACTGAGGGTGGCGGCATAATCCCCCGTTTCGGGCGGGAAAACATTTTTGAAATTGAATCCGATGTTTCCAAGGGCAATCTGCCCATCGGGGGCTTCAAGCTCACGGGGATTGTCAAAAAACGGGATGGGAAATCCGTAATTTCAGGCAAAATCGCGGACGGCTACCGCAACAAACTTGATCTGTTTGGAGTGGGCGAACTTCTTGAAGATTTTAATTTCGAAGTCGCCTTGAAGGGTGGCAAAGTTGCTTCGGGCGGACTGTTGATTAAATCTCAAAAGTCTCTTCTGGAGGCGAATTTTGAGACCGCCGGGAGAGGCGCTTTTGAGGTTGATTACAGTGTTAGGTCGGATGATGTGTTTCATCTTTCCGAAGTGGTGAGTTTTTTGAAACCCTATTACGTGTCGGGTGGATTTCAGTCTTCAGGGAAAATTGAAAAACGTGCGGACGGAAAAACTTTTTTGTCCGGAAGCGCAAAACTTAAAGATTTTTCCGCAACTTTCGACAAACAGTTTCATATTGGCGGCGGGAGTCTTGATTTCAGAACCCCGCTTGAAGATTTTGCGTTTGAGAAGATTCTTCTCCGGTCTTCAATCGAGAACGTTTCATATGCGGAAACTTTGTTAAAAAAAGCGAATCTGGACTTTGAATACGGAGATCTTTACGCGAAGTTGGAGTTTGAAAATTCCGTCTCTTTTGAATTTGTCGCGGAAGCCGCACGGAAAAAAGGGAGAATCCAAGCCGATATTGAAAATATCAAAATTAAATCCGGTGACTCGGAAATGCTTCTTTCAAGGGGGTTTTCCGTTGAGTTGTCGAATGAAAAAATAGAGTTATCAGAGATGCTGCTTTACGGGCAGGGTTCATACTTGCGTTTTTCCGGTTTGTATAAAAACACGGATGAGCCCGAAATATCCGTAAATGCAGATTTTGGAGGGGTGGACACCTCATTTTTTGAGCCGTTTTATCCGCCTTTGCGCTCCCAAAAGGGATTGCTTTCGGGCAAGGTTTCCATAGCGGGCGCAACGGGTCTGCCAGCCGCCAAGATAGGAGTCAAATACGAAAGCGTCCTGCGCGAAAAGCGCGCGGATTTGTCCGTTGTGCGGGCGCAACATTCAAAACTGTTTTCGGTCAAACTGACAATTGAAGATGACATCTCCGGCGGTTTTCTGCGCGCAGGCGCAAATATTTCCCCCGTGGGCGTGGAGATTTACAAAATACGGGAACTGTTGAGCGGCTCCTCGGAATACGATTTCAATTTGAGCGCGAAAAATTTCAGCATTAAACCGATTGGAATTTTATCCGGAAAAATCCAGGACCTTGACGGAGTTTTCAGCGGCGACCTCGCGGTTTTGAACGATGGCGGTGATTTTTCAGTGAAAGGTGCGATTGATATTGAAACCGTGAAAATGAAAATCGGTGAGTGGACTGAGTTGATGGAGATTAACTCCACGCGAATGGATTTTGACGGAGATAAAATGCGCGCCGCCTTTAATCTGGCGGACGCTTACGGCGAGGCGAAGGGCTTGGGGAGTTTCAATTTTAGAGATTTTTCATACAATTGCAAAGTGGAACTCTCCGGAATTTATCTGCACATAAAACACCTGTATTCGGGTTTTTACGGAACGGTTTTTATTGACGGAAAAGGGAGAAATCTCCGCGTCAGAGGGGACGGGCTTAAAACAGAAGGCGCAAATATCTGGCTTAAAAAGGATTACAACATAGCGGTTGAAGGCCTGGTTTTTATTGACTCGCCGGAGAGCGGTTTTGCCGAGGGCAAAAAACCGGACTTTTTCTCACGGACGGCGGATTTGGATTTCCGTCTTTTAATTTCAAAAGACACAAAATTCAGGCTGGACAGGGTTGACGCGCTTCTTTCGGGCGAACTTCATGTTTTGAGAACCCCCGGAGACGATTTCACATCTGTTAACGGCGAACTCAATGTTTTCAGGGGGTCGTACAGGATTTTAGGAAAGCGCTTTGCCGTGGACAAGGGTGCGATTTCATTTTTCACAAGAGAGTACTTGAGCCCCATTGTTGATATCAACGCTTTTTATGAGCGGACCGGATTGTCGGTCAAAGCATCTCTTCACGGCGAAGCGAATGACCTTAAACTCCAACTCTCAAGCACTCCCGCGATGAACGAAGATGAAATAATTCTTGCCTTGCTGGTAGGTTCCACCGTAAGCGGAACTGATGACAAGCGCGCCTCCGATATTATTGAGGAGGTCCGGGATAGGCGTCCGGGAGGGTCTTTGACTTTCGGATACGTCGCCGATGAACTTTTCTCGTCCGTCGTTGAGGGCGGCAATCTGTTCAATTTTGTGGATGTTCTCAGCATTAAAAGAGAAGGCGCGGGAATGCTTGAGTCCGATATTGAAGTTGGAGCGTATGTTACGGACAGACTTTATTTTACATACGAGCGCATAAATGAGGCATTGCCCATCAGCACTTCATACAAGAGCAGATTTACCGCGTTATACCGTTTGAACAATTACTTCACGCTTGAAGGCGTTGCGGGCGGGCTCACACCCGGAGCCAATCTGCTTTTCAATTTTGATTTCAAGTAAAACCCGCACTAAAAAAACAAAATCGCAACTATGTAGAGGGTCGGGAAAGTAAAAATAATCCCGTCAAAACGGTCAAAAATTCCGCCGTGCCCGGGCAACATCGTTCCCGAGTCTTTGGCATTGCCGTTTCTTTTGATGGCGGATTCAATCAGGTCTCCCGTTACTGAGGAAATTCCCGCAGCCAATCCGAAAAGCGGCGCAAGCCACAGCGGAAACGGGGAGCCGAACGCGAAATTTACGACCACGCTTCCCGCAACGGCGGCGGTTATTCCGGCGGCCAGTCCTTCAAGCGTTTTCGCGGGGCTGATGCCGGAAGCGATTTTTCTTTTTCCCTTCCAAATTCCGACAAAATAAGCTGCTGAATCATTAACCGCGCCGCATAAAAAAGCGATTACGGCAAAGAAAAACCCTATTTCATTTTTCAGAAAAAATGCGGTCTGCTCCGGGGAAACGGGTAATTCCATTTCTCGCAACAGTATTGCGCAGCCGGTCATGATTCCGGGAATAGTTATTAAAATAAGAGACATTCCCACTTCGCCGGAATATCCCGATATGTCCTTTCTGCCCTTCAAGATATTGAGCGCAAAAACCGCCACCGCCGAGCCGACAAGCGCAGCCGTGAAATATTCCGTTCCCATATAAGCCCCGATGAGTATGAGCAAAACGCATGCCATCAAAAATTCCCTTGCCACTTTTAAGCCCCGTGGGGCCAGAAGCCGGTAAATCTCTCTGGTTGCGCCCAGAGATATAAAGCACATAAGAGCCAGAAAATACACGCCTCCGAGATAACAGATAATCGCTATCGGAACTATCAGCATAAAAGAGGTGAGTATTCTTGTGCGGAAAATTTGCGGAATCATATCCACTCATTTTACTGCGTTTTGCGTCTTATTTCTTTGAGATTTTTTACATCCGCCGCACTTTTTTCAGGAGGCGTTTCAGCGATAAAGTCAATTTCTCTGAACTCCGCGTGCGAAAACAGAGGGGTAAACCCTTTTGTTCCGATTTTGCCGAGACCAATGTGTTCGTGGCGGTCTTTGCGCGAGCCCAAATCAACTTTTGAATCGTTGCAGTGGACAAGCCCTATCTGTTCCACGGAAAAAGTTGCGTTGATGTTTTTTACGGTTTTTTCAAAACCCTCTTCCGTTCTGATTTCGTATCCCGCGCCGAACAGGTGAGCGGTGTCAATGCAGACGCCGAGGTTGGGGTCGCCCGTTTTGTCCAGAATTTCGGCAATTTCTTCAAAAGTGTCTCCGAGCGTTGAGCCCTGCCCCGCGGAGTTTTCAATCAGAAGTTTTACGCGCGCGCCGCGTGTTTTGTTCAAAATTTCCTTCAGAGACTTCGCTGCTTTTGCGACCGCATCCTCGCGCTTCATTCCCGCGGCGGTTCCAATGTGCGTTACGGCGCAAGCCGCGCCGACGGAGTCCGCGCGCCTGAGGTCTTCAACTATTATCGCGACCGATTTTTTTCTGATGTCCGTTTTCGCGGATGCGAGGTTGATTATGTAAGGAGTGTGGACATAGCAGTTTGAAAGCCCGAGTTCGTGGCGTTCATCGGCGAATTTTTTCGCGACCGCGCCCGTAATTTCGGGTGGTTCCCCTCCCCTCGGTGAGCGAGTGAAGATTTGAAAACACTCACAACCCATTTCCGCGGCACGTTGCGGCGCTTTTTCAATTCCGCCGCTGATTGATATGTGGCAACCGATTTTCATCCGGCTTGCGGATTATACATAAGGCGTTCGCAAACTTTTTACGCAGGAAGTGTTAAAGGTTCACGCTGTAACCCGTAAGAAACGATACGGAACTGTCCGAATTTTTATTATGTCCGGGTTCGCGGCTTACCACTCCCCCGAAACTTAAATTGCCGACCGGAGTTTGAGTAACTATCTGCGCGCCAACATCTATTTGCCTGCCGGACGGTTCAAGATCCGCAGAGATAGTATTGTTCAGTATTGCGCCTTCGGGAGTTCTGCCGGAGGGAATTGTAATATCCATCCGCCCGCTTTCAATTCTGATAGGTGAAGACACGGAAACTCTTATTGCTGAGTTGCCGGAAATTTTGCGAATTAAACTTGCGGAAAATGAGCTTGTCGTCAGGGGCGATACATCGCCAATCAATCCGGTTTCGGTTCCGGAGTTCGCAACTCCAATTTCTGCGTCCGCAATTATTTTCCAGTTGCCAAAATCATAATCCCAATCAATGCCCGCAAAAACTGTTGATGTTGACAAACCTCCGAACGCCCCCTGCGCGGCGGTGCCAAGTGCGGATTTTTGCTCGGCAATGTAGCCCGAACGCAAACCCAGAGGCGTATTCGGCAAACGGTAGGAAGCAACCGCTCCCTGCGAGGGTTTGTTTCCGCGTTCATCCGTGGAAAACGCGGAAATGGCAAAGTTTTCATACTGAACTCCAAAAGACACCGGATTGTCCACGAAAGACAAATGACCGTATTTGCTAAAACCGTTCTGAGTTGTCATTGTGCCTCTTGCCATTGAGACGCGAATTTCCGGAATTTGTTTGTTTTCCGCAAAAACGCCTTTGCCCCGCCCGCTTTTTCCCGCGAACAGAGGCACGGATATTTCTTCGCTTAGAATTCCCGCTTGTTTTGCTTGTTCATTCTCGCGGTTTGAAAAATCCGTAAAACTGAGCAGTTGTTGCAAAACTGTGGATTTTCCTGTTTTCAGCGCGAATGCTTCAAGCGGATACCAGAACGGCGCTCCGAGAGAGTCAAACCCCGCAATTTCTTTTCCCGCAAAAGAGCGGGCGAGACTGTCTCCAAATGCTTCGCCCATTTCCACACGCGTTTCAGAAAGCGGGGCAAACTGCCAGCCGCTTTCATCGTTGATAAACTGCGCTCCTCCGGCGGAAGAAGTACTTACCATTCCAAAAGGTTCGGTGGCGGCTCCGAGGTTCAAAAGCCCTTGTCCGTAAATGCTGCGGTCTGCGTAAGCACCGCTTTTTGTGGCGGTGGCAAACATTCTGGAAAGCAACGCAACATTGCTTAATTGACTGCGAAACCGCTGTTTCATAAGGGCAAGTCCGCCCGCCACTATTGGCGCGGCGAAAGAAGTGCCCGCGCCGCGAGGGTCTGAGATAATGCCGGTAATGCTGACCGCAACGCTTCTTGTAATAGTGCCGTCAGGATTTCTTCTTGAATAGGCAACTCCTATGTCTTCTCCCGGTGCGGCTATGCACCAATCAGCGGTAACTCCACACCTGTTGGAGAAGTCGGCAATGGTTCCGTCCAGTTTGGTGGCTACAACCACAACTGAGTGCGGACGCAGTTCGGGAACCAGATACATTGCCCCCGCTAACGGACCTGGCGAACTCGCGTTAACTGCTCCACTTTGACAACTCTCAATACCATCTATTGAAGGACAAGCAGAGTTATGTTCATTTCCGGCCGCCCAAACAAAAAGTGTTTTTTCTGCGCGTCCCGCTTGTATGGCATCTGTAAAATCGCTGGCGGAAGGTCCGTCCATTGTATAGCGAGAATCTGAAACTATGCCGTATTGGTAAAAACCGTCCTCTTCATTTGGAAGTCCAAGACTCAGATTTAATATGTCAACGCCACGAGCAGGGTCAAGAGCGGCGACAGTTGCGGCCTCAATCGCATCCGCCAGATTCTCAAAGGAATTACCATGAAAAGCAAACATTCTTATATTCGCGCCCGGAGCAACGCCCTCGGAAGTTGCGGGTTCTTGTCCAACAAACCAGTCTTGTCTTACTCCGGCGGCAATACTCGCAACGCTTGTTCCGTGAGAACCGCCTGCCAAATCGGAACCCGCAAATGCGGTTCCAAAGTATTCAACAGTTGCGCTTTTGCCTTCAAAAGCCGGATGTTCCGTATCCAAACCTGAATCAATAAACCCGATTGTAACCCCGTCGCCCGGGCGGGTCGCCGCGCTCGCGCCCGTATATTCGTAGAGGTTCGCATACGCCCTGTCCAAACTGATGATGCCGAATTCCACGCCGGCCAGAGATCTTTGCAAATAAGCGGTATAAAAACCCTCAAGTTCCGCAACAGTTGGATTCGTGAGAGTGGGAGAATCAACTATCGGACTTTTCGGTGGACTCGGCAATGACGGAGGAGCAACGGCTCCGCCACCCCCACCTCCGCCCCCGCTTCCACCCCCGCCAAAGCATCCCGCGATGACGAGAGAAAGGGAAAAGATTATTGGTAAGGTTCTTTTTGACCAGCCGCCCTTTGCTGTAATACTGGTTTTCATCCGACTTGCGGATTATACATAAAGCGTCCGCAAACTTTGCCGATTGCTATCAGTTATTGCTGACTTTAATTTTTTTGTCAGTCACAGTTAGCGTTCTAATTACTGCTCCGGCGGGAATAATTCCCTCTTTTCCTTTGTTGAGGAAAGCCAGAGGGCACAAAATTAAACCCACGGCGACCGTTCCGCCTATTTCAGAGTCGCCTTTTGTATTGAAACTGCCTTTCAAGGGAATAGTGGTTCCATCAACGGCTTTCGTATACTCCACGGCTATTGAAACATGTCCGGAAATCCCCGCCATTCCCGCTCCCTTTCTGTCGGCGACACTCGCGACAACTCCGGCGCCGGCCTCAATGACGATAACCCCGTCAACTTTAATGTCCCGCTCAACAGACAAAATAACTTCTTGACCGGCTCGCATCTCTTGTGACGAAATACGCTGTTTCGTTTGAATGGGCACAAGAATGCCTTCTTTCAAAACAACCTCACGAGCAAAAGCGTTGCTTGCCCCGAACGACAAAGCCAAAGCCGCTATTGCGACACAAAAACCCAGACGCTTGATTATTAAACTTTTCATTTTTATCCCTCCTGTAAAATGTGTGGTTTTTTTTCAAATCTTGACGGAAAGCAGAGTATGAAAACGCCTGTTCCGCCAAGAAATCCTGTAACGGCTCTGGTTAGATTGATGCTTTGATAACTTGTTACGCTCTGCGCAAAAACATCCAGAATTGCCGGAAGCAGCAACGCAATTCCAAGCAAAGCGCGATTTGTGTATTTTTGAGGACGGCTGACAAACAGAGCGGCAACGGCAATGCCCGTGTATCCCAAAAGACACCTTGAACAAAGCCCGCCCGGAAATTCCAGAATCCAAAATGATCGTGAAGGGAACTGATGACATATAAAAGACAGCCATAGATAAAGCGATTCACCACTGGGAAATCCGCTGATTGATTGGCGGATTGGCGCCGCGAATGAAAAAACAACCAGCAGAAAAGAAGTTGCAAAAGTTAGCAGTCTGATTTTCATATCTCCAAATAGACCTGAACCGGGAGCACAAAGGCGCCGGGCCTTGTTAAGCATCTAAATAGAGATTTAGAAGTTCTGTTGATTTCCCGCGAGGGTCTTGTATTCACAGAGACCCGACATGCGGGGTCTCTACAAAGATGCTTAACGGTAAGCATTTTAATTAAAGGGGGTTGCGGTGTCAAAGGCAAAGCGCGGTTCGGAGTTAGCGCGCAAAATTGACAACCCGCTTCCGCGCATATAGAAATGGCGGGTAAATTTGTTCACTCGCCTTATGGTTTGTGATTAGAGGTAAAACGGATGATTCCAACCACGGCTTTTGTTACAAAGGGAATGGGGAAGAGCAAGGAAAAACTCGCAAGTTTTGAGATGGCTTTGCGGGACGCCAAAATCGCGCAGTTCAACCTTGTAAAAGTTTCCAGCATTTTTCCGCCCTATTGCGTTCTTATTTCGCGCTCAAAAGGCGTATGTCTTCTTTCGCCCGGTCAGGTTGTTCACGTTGTGATGAGCGAAAACTCAACCAACGAGCCAAACCGTCTGCTTGCGGCTTCCGCCGGAATAGCCATACCAAAGGAGGAAGACAGATTCGGCTACATCTCGGAACACCACAGTTTCGGAGAGAAAAGATCTCAAGCCGGTGAATACGCCGAAGACCTCGCGGCTTATATGCTCGCGACCACTCTGGGCGCGCCTTTCAATGTGGATAAAAGTTATGACGAACAGAAAGATATCTGGAAAATAAGCGGGCATGATGTCAGAACTCAAAACATCACGCAGACGGCGTTCGGAGACAAAAACGGGCTTTGGACAACCGTAGTCGCCGCGGTGGTTTTTTCATCCTACTCGTCCGGAAATTCCTGAAAACTAATTTCTTGTCTGCCCGTTTCCTCTTACTACAAACTTTTCAGAGGTTAGTTCTTCAAGCCCCATGGGCCCGAAGGCATGAATTTTTGTCGTGCTTATACCTATCTCCGCTCCCATGCCGAGTTCAAAGCCGTCATTAAACCGCGTTGAAGCGTTGTGTATCACGGCTGATGACTCAACTTCGCGCAGGAAACGGCGCGCGTTTTCCGCGTCTTCGGTGATTATTGAATCAGTGTGCATTGAGCCGTATTTGCTTATGTGGTCCATTGCTTCTTCAATATCTTTTACGACCCGGATTCCCAGAACAAGCGCGAGATGTTCCGTTTCCCAGTCCTTTTCGGTCGCCTCTCCGCAGTCCGGAACAAGCTCAGTGGTTTTCGGACATCCTTTCAGGACAACACCGTTTTTCGTCATTTCCTTCGCGACCACAGGCAAAAAATTCGCGGCGGCTTTTTCATGCACAAGCATTGTTTCCATCGCGTTGCAAACCCCGGGGCGCTGAACCTTGGCATTTACGCATATATCAACCGCCATATCGGTTTTGGCGGACTCATCAACAAATATGTGACAGATTCCCTTGTAGTGTTTGAGAACCGGTATTGCCGAATTTTCGGTAACAAACCGTATAAGCGCCTCGCCGCCGCGCGGAATTATGAGGTCTATCAAGCCATCAAGTTTGAGCATTTCCAGAATGTGTTTTCTGTCTGCGTCTGGAACCACGCTTACCGCGGACGGGTTTATTCCGCAGGCGGACAAACAGTCACTTATGATTTTCCCGATGGCGATGTTTGAGCGTAAAGATTCCGATCCGCCCCTTAAAATCACCGAGTTACCTGATTTCAGGCAAAGCGCCGCCGAATCCGCCGTAACATTCGGTCTTGACTCATATACCATTCCAATCACACCGAGCGGAATTCTCATTTTTTCAATGGAAAGCCCGTTGGGTCTTTTCCCGAACGGAACGACCCGCCCCACCGGGTCTTCAAGCCGTGCGACCTCCGCGATGCCTTCAGACATCGCTTCCACCCTCTTGTTGTCAATCATGAGCCGTTCGGTAAGCGCCGCGCCGATTTTGTTTTTCCCCGTGTCGTTTTTTTCCGCGTCCGCGAGGTCCCTGGAGTTTTCCTCAAGGATTTCACCGCGCCTTTTTATAAGTTCGGACGCGATTTTTTCAAGCGCGGAGTTTTTCACTTCAGAGTCAAGAACTGCAATCTCCATCGCCGCCCGCCGCGCATTGGACGCGATTTTTTTCATAAGGGAGGATTTTGAAGATTTTTCAGACATGGCACTAAAAGTAATATTCTACACATTTTATGGCAATCGCCGGTCTTTCAAGACGGCTGCTTTCTTTGTATAATAACCGCCCATTATGGCAAGAATTTTTGCCGCACTTTTTCTCTTTATGTTTTTATCCACTCCTGCGGACGCGGAGCCGGAGTTGTCAAAGGTTATAAAAACCACCGGGCAGTCCGCGCAAAAAAGCGCCGCAGTTCAGGAAGAGGTTGGCGCGGTTGACGATGAATCGGACGCACTGCTTCGCAAATTCCGCGATGAAAACAGGCGCATTGAAGACCTGCGTCTTTACAACCGCCAGCTTGAACTCCGCATAAAAGACCAACTTTCCCTCATTGAGCAACTCAAAAAACTCGGGCGCGACGCCGTGGAGTTTGAAAAACGAATTCCCCCTCTTCTTCTGCGAATGATAGAGAGTCTTGAACAGTTTGCCGCACTGGACATTCCCTTTCGCCCCGAAGAAAGAGCGAAAAGAATAGATTCTTTGAAAAAACTGATGGCGCGCGGCGATGTTTCCATAGCCGGGCAATTCCGCAGGGTTTTTGACGCGTATCTGGAAGAGATTGACTACGGCGGCACAATCGGCGCTTACGCCGGAACCGTTGAAATTGAAGGCGAAACGCGCCGGGTTACTTTTCTGCGAATTGGAAGAATAGCGCTTCTTTATCAGACCGATGACCTTTCCTCGGTCGGCATGTGGAATCCGGAAGAGAAAAAATGGGAACGGCTCGGCGGGGAGTATAAGGACCCCGTCAGAAAAGGCATCGCCATCGCGCGTGAGCAAGCCGCGCCAAACCTTCTTTTTGTTCCGGTCCGCGCTCCCGCCGGGGAGGGGAAGGAATAAACAATGCGCGCCTTTTTCCTCATCGCTCTTGTGTTTTTGTGCGTTACGCCCTCCGCGCTCGCGCAGTCCGAAGCGAAAAAAAATGAAAAGCCCGCTTCGCTGTCCGAGCTTCTTGAAGCGGTTGAAAAAAAGGAACTCGTAAGAGAGGAACGGGACGCCGAGCGCTTGCGGCGTTTCATAAAACTCAAAGACAAACGCGAACAAATCTCCCTTGAAGCCGCGCGTGTGAGAATCGGGGAGGAAAAGCGTAGCGAGATTTTGCAGAAACAATACGGGAACAACGACCTCACAATCCGCAGTTTCAAAGAGTCATTGAGCCGCCGGCACGGGGGCGTCAAAGAGATTTTGGGGCATTTGACGGTTGCCGCCGGCAAGTCCGCCGATATTTTCCGCCGCTCCGCCGTGTCCGCTCAGTTTCCGGACAGAACCGGATTCGCCGAAAAATTGCGGCTCAACAGATTCCCTTCCATTGACGAAATTGAGCGCCTGTGGTTTGAACTTCAAAGGGAGATGGTGGAATCGGGGCGTAGCGCGCGCTTCACCGCTCCGGTTTATGACTCAAAGGGGCGGCTCAAAAGCGCGCAAATCGTGCGGGTCGGCGGGTTTAATGTTATGGGCGGGGGCGGTTTTCTTGTTTACGACCCGCAGACAGGACAGGTTAAAACGCTTTCCCGCCAACCGAAATCGCGTTTCCGCTCTGCAGCGAAAAAGATTTTTAAATCGGATTCGGGCATCGTCAAAACTGCCATTGACCCGTCTCGCGGCGCTATTCTTTCGCTGTTTGTCCGCGCTCCGGGGCTCGGAGAGAGAATAGACCAGGGCGGAAACATCGGCTATCTCATAATCCTGATGGGAATTTTCGGGCTATTTTTGACCTACGCCCGCATGCGCGACCTCAAACGCGTAACCGGGCGCATGCAAACGCAGGCGATGCATTCAAAAGGCGAAGACGACAATCCGATGGGACGGCTTATGCTTGCTTATGAGAAAAACTCATCTGCCCCCGTTGACTCGGCGGAAATCGCGCTTGCCGAAACCATAAGGGCTGAAAAAGCGGGTTTTGACAGGTTTATACCGTTCATAAAATTTATCTATGTTTCCGCTCCGCTCATGGGTCTGCTCGGAACCGTTGTCGGAATGATAAAAACTTTTCAGATTATTTCCTTTTTTGGAAGCGCCGACCCCAAACTGCTTGCGGGCGGCATATCGCAGGCGCTTGTTACGACCGTGATGGGGCTTTGCGTAGCGGTACCGGTTCTGCTTCTTCACACTATTATAAAAACCAGATGCGTGCGCGCAACGGGAATGCTTGAGAAAAAAGCCTCCGAACTTATGGCTTCGCACGGACGGGGGGACCCAAGTGCTTGAAGCGTTTTTCGCGCTCGCCGATGACGGCGGAGGTGTTATCTACATTATCGCGTTCGCGGTTTTCGCGATTTGGGCGATGGTTGTTGAAAGAGCAATTTTCCTTTTCAGGTTCGCCGGCCGGAAAGAGGCGGTCGCGGAAAAAATAATAAAAAAGACTGACCAAATGCTTCCCGGGCGGGGTTCACGCGCGGTTTCCATTCGCGCGGGCCAGGTTGCGCGCCTTTCCGTCAAAATTCGCCGGCCGATGGCTTTTATAAGGTCTCTTGTCGCGATATGCCCCCTGCTTGGATTGCTCGGCACGGTAACGGGAATGATGGAGCTTTTTGATTCCATTTCATTTTTCGGCACGGGCAACAGCAGGGCGATTTTGTCCGCCGTGTCGCACACGACAATTCCAACCATGGCGGGAATGCTCGCGGGACTGTTCGGCGCCGCCGCGGATATATCGCTGAGGCACTGGGCGAAAATCAACATTGACGGAGTGAAGCGGCTCATTGCCGCGGAACAGTTATGAGAAGACTCGGAACGGCGGGAAGCGGAGAGGAAGAGCAGGAAGACTCAATTAACATGACGCCCATGCTGGATGTTATGTTCATTCTGCTGATTTTTTTCATCGTAACGGCTTCGTTTGTTAAAGAGTCCGGCATTGAGGTTACGCGTCCCGAAGCGGAAACGGCGGAGATTCAGGAGGGAGCCGCTTTTCTGGTTGCGATTAACGAAAGGGACGAAATCTGGGCTGAAGGAAGGCGCGTTACGGGGCGCACTCTGCACTCAATTTTACGTCTGTTTCACGCTGAAAGTCCGAAAGGCGCACTCGTGGTTCAGGCGGATAAACGTTCCACAAATGACGCGCTCGTCCGCGTTATGGATTCGGCGAGAAGCGCGGGCATTCGGGACATCTCAATCGCCACGGAGAAATGATTTCCCGTAAAAACGCAATAATCGCCGTCATAGCCCTTGTTGTAACGCTTGTTGAAATATCAATAATGCGCGGGCTTGTCCGCGAGCGCGGGTTTTTTATTGAAGATGAAAAACGGGCGGCGGTGGGAAAATTTATCCGCGTGAAAAAGTCGCGTAAAAATAACGACGACCTTCTGTTTGAAACGCCGGAACAGTCCGAAGCCCCGCCCGCCCCTCCTCCCGAAGAAACTCCGCCTGAGCCCGAAGTTCAGGAAACCGAAGAAATTAATATTTCGGTGGTAAATCCCGTGAGCGGCTCATCGCTTTTCGGAGTTTCTTTCTCAGACGGCGACTATCTGCCCATTGTGAAAGTGCCCGCCGATTATCCCGAGGAAGCGCTCAGAAAAGGAATTGAGGGATGGGTGCTTGTGAGTTTTACCGTTTCAAAAACCGGAGCCGTAAAAGATCCGCGTGTTGTGAAGGCGCAGCCCGCCGGATTTTTTGAACGCGCCGCCCTGCGAGCCGTTAAAAGATTTAAATACAAACCGAAAATTATCGGCGGCGAAGCGATTGAGGTGGAAGGCGTTACAAACAGGATAGTTTTCAAAATTGAGGATGTGAAATGAGAATGCGCCCCGTTTTTCTGTGCGCGGTTGCCGCGCTGGTTTTTCTCTTGCCTCCGCAAACCGCGGGCGCGGCGGTTGTCCGCAAGGAAACCTATAAAAAAGTGGAAGAAATAAACAGCCTGCTGGAAAAGGAAAAATATGACAAGTCGCTCTCGGTTCTTGAAGCGGTGGACAAGTCGCGCCTTAACCGCTATGAAAAAAATCTGTTTTTGAATATGAAAGCGCACATATATTTTCAGTCCGGAAAAACCGGTGAGAGTTTGAAAATCTACCGCGAACTTCTGCGCTCGCGCGGTGTTACGGAGCAGTTCCGCAGAGGGATAACAACGACGGTGGCGGGCATATATTTTTCGGAAGGAAAATACCGGCAGGCGCTTGATTTTCTTGACGAACACATAAAGTCGCCCCTGCCCTCGGACACCGCGCTGAGGGGGTTTTGTTTTTACAGACTCGGCGATTACGCGCAAAGCGCAACGTTGATGGAAAAAGCGATAAAGGGCTCAAAAAAACCGCCCGAAAACTGGCTGATTGCTTTACAGTCGTCTTACAAAGAGATGGAAATGGCTGAAAAACGGCTCAAAACCGTTGAACGGCTCGCCGGGCTCTATCCCGCGCGCAGAAATTTGCTTCTCCTTTCAAGTCTTTACGCGCAAAGCGGGCAGCCGGACAGGCAGATGGCCGTTCTAAAACTTATTTATGAAGCCGGAAATTTAAAAAAGGAGAAATATCTTGTTCTGCTTTCGCGCCTGATGTTCAACAGGGGGCTTTTTCTTGAAGCCGCGCGCGTTGTTGATGAGGGAATGAGAGACGGCAAGATTGAGAAAACTGTTGAAAATTTTGAGTTTCTTTCCCGCGCTTATATGCGTGCGCGGGAGCCGCGCAAGGCGGTCGCGCCTCTTGAAGACGCGGTAAAAACAGCCGATGACAACAAGCCGTGCATTGAACTCGCCGATGTTTACCGGATTCTGGAAGAATGGAAAAAAGCCGTTTCCGTGGCGGACAAATGCCTCGCGCAACCTGCGTCAGAGGAAACTCACCGCCTTTATGTCATCAAAGGGCAGGCGTTTTTCAATCTCGGCGATTTTGGCCTTGCGGAGGAGCAATTTACAAAAGCGCGGAATTTTAAGAAATCCGAAACGGTCGCAATTCGCTGGATTCTTTATCTTGAATCGGAGAAGAAACGCCGCGAACGGCTGTCGGAAGCGGGTATAAAATTGCGGCGGCCCGTGTTTTAGATTTTTCTTTCCCACGAGAAGTAGTAAAACCCGCCGTTGAATCCGAACGGCGCGCTTCTGCGTGAATAAGTGAAAACTCCCGGAGAGTCCACAACGAGGTTGCCCTCGTGGTCAACAATTGTTTCGCCTCTTGCCTGACCGATGTTGTTTCTGTCGGGCGTAAGGTCAAAAATGTTGTTCGCGCCGATTTTAAAAATTCCGAATTTGCCGAAATCAAAACTTAATTGCGCGTCGCTCGGATATTTCGCGCCATAGGTCTGGGCGCTTCCGTCAAGCACCGTGTATTCGCCATATCTGTGTTGAGTGAATGTTGCGGTGATAAAATTCCAGTTGTATGCCGCTGACAAATTCCAACGGTCTTTCGGCTGCCACGATTCCAGAATTGAGCGGTCCTGTTCGGTTAACAGAGCGTCCGGAAGCCCCGCCGGGAGATTGACCCGTTTTATTTCCGTTTCGTTGATTGTGCCGCCCAGAGCGAAATCAAGAATTGAAGCGCCAAAACCCAGACGGTATGAAGCCGATATGTCAACGCCTCTTGTTTCGGTGTCGGCGGCGTTGAGGAAAAACTGCGCGACATTGTTGCCAATTATACTTTCGTCAACATGGTCTTCGTCTATCCGGCCGCTTATGATTATGCGGTCATCAACCTGTATCCAGTAAAAATCCGCCTCAAAAGAAAGCCCCGGCAACGGGTTTATTATAAAGCCGCCGCTGAAGTTCCGGGATTGCTCCTCTTTGAGTTCGGGTATGCCGATTCTTTTGGCGAGTTCGCTGTCATTGCGGAAAGTTCCCACTTCGCTGGCTATTCCGTCTGAATCAAACTGCGTGCTTATGCTGTTGAAATACAGCTGTTGCATTGACGGGGCGCGGAAACCGGAACTGACCGCCCCTCTCAGCGTGAGCCACCACAGGGGGTTTGAAATTGCCGCGAGTTTTCCGTTGATCGTTGTGCCGAAGTCACTGTATCTCTCAACCCTGAATGCGTGGTTGAAGGTTATAAAGTTTTTGAATTTTCTCTCAAAATCCGCGTAAAACCCGAATGCGTGCCTTGTTTCGTTCACTTCGTTTTGCGGTTGAAAACCGGGGAAAACCTGTATGCCCGCGCTCGCTCCGCCGTTTCCGTCGTAATCCAGATGTGAATACGGGTCACCCGAATTGATTTTGTATGTGTCGGCTCTGTAATCAATTCCCCACGCAAAGTGCCAAATTGGGCTCGGGTGTTTGAAATCCAGATTTACATTTACAAGGCCGAGTTGAAAACCGCCCGCGTCCGCCGAATGAGGCGTGATGCCGTTCACGTCCTGAGCCGTGATGCCGTTGTTCATGCAAGCAGCCTGTCCCGAACCCGGCGAACCGGAAGACGGGTCCGGAGCCGTTCCCCCCGCGAGAGAATTAAAGTTTCTAACGCAGTTCACATACGAGGCGTTCTGGGAGTTTTTAATTTTGAAATCAAAAGTGTTCACTCCGCCCCCGACGCTGAGCGCCACGCTGTCGCCATCATCGTTCAAGTCCCTTTTGAACTCAACCCCGCCGCCCCAGTCGCCGATGGAGGTTTCTATAAGCGGCAAAAATCCGTCCGGATAGTCCGAGTTTGCGGGATTGCGGCCAAGTTGATTGGCGCGTCTGAAAAATCCGCCGCTTGTGTTTTTTCTGTACGAGCCGGTTCCCCACAACGCAACCTCGTTTTCGCCGAACGGTTGCGTAATCGTGAGAGCGCCGCTGTATTGCCGTGATTCCGCGTCTCCCACGCGGAATTGGTCGCGATTAAAGCCGACTTCGTTGGAATTGATTGCGTTGTCAGTCAGCACAACCGTGCCTTCAGGGTAGCCGCGGTTTGCGGCGGCGGTGTTTGCCGCAGCGTCAAAGTTCGTATGCGCGCTGTTTCCGAGCTCAAAATATTCCGTGTCCGGATACTGAACCGCGCCCTGCCGCCCCGCTCTGTTTGTGCGCTCCCTGTCGCGGAATTCAAATGCGAAAAACGCACTGCCGTCTCCGAAATTCACGCCCTTCCCGATTGAAGCCACATAGACGCCGCCGTCTCCCTCATAGGTTTTTCCGTAGGAAGTGATGGCTCTGCCGTCGTCTTCGCTATTTTTGAGAACAATGTTGATGACGCCCGCGACCGCGTCCGAACCGTATTGTGCCGAAGCGCCGTCCCTCAAAACCTCAATCCTTTTTATCGCGGCGACCGGAATGGAGTTCATATCATATCCCGAAGTTCCGCGCCCGACCGAAGTGTTGATGTGTATGAGCGCGCTGCCGTGCCGCCTTTTGCCGTTTACGAGAACAAGAACCTGATCGGGACCAAGTCCGCGCAAGGTTGCGGGGCGGAGTGCGTCCGTGCCGTCGCTTATTGAGGAACTGGAGAAATTGAATGAAGAGACGATTGTCTGAATTATGCGCCCGACTTCGGTGTGCCCTGTGGCGAGAATGTCTTCTTCATCAATGATTTCAACCGGAACGGTTGATTCAGAAAGAGATTTGCCGGCGACTCTTGTGCCGAGGGTAAGAACTTCCTCAACGTCGTTCTCGTTGTAAAGCACGCTTTCGTCAGCCGTTTGCGCGCTCGCGGCTCCGGCGAAAAGCAGAACTGCGAAGAGAAAAGCGAGGTTTACACCCTTAAATTCTGTCTTTAAGAAAATCACAAACTTTCCCCGCTGATTGTTCCAGAGTTTCCTTGTCGGTTTCAATCACTATTTCCGGTTTTAACGGCTCCTCGTAAGGGTCGTCAATTCCCGTAAAACCTTTAATTTCACCCGCTCTGGCTTTTTTATAAAGCCCTTTCACATCCCTTTTTTCGCATTCCTCAACCGGACAGCGGACGAAAACCTCTATAAATTCCCCCTCTTCAACCAACTCTCTCACCATATCCCTGTCTTTTCCATAGGGGGAAACAAATGCCGAAAGCGTTACGACTCCCGCGTCAACAAAAAGCTTTGATACCTCGCCTATGCGCCTTATGTTTTCAGCACGGTCTTCTTCGGAAAATCCCAAACCTTTACACAATCCCGTTCTGATGTTGTCTCCGTCAAGAATGTAGGTTTTCATGCCTTTTGCCATAAGTTTTTTCTGCACTTCGCCCGCGAGCGTTGATTTCCCCGAAGACGGCAGACCCGTGAACCACACAATAACGGAGCCGTGTCCATTGACCTTTCTCCTGTCATCTTTGCCTATGGCGTGGTCGTGGGGAATGATGAATTTTTGCTCCAATTTTAACTCCTTCAATATGTAGAGAAATCAGAGAGTACAAGAGCGGCTCTTTTCAGTCAAGCACACGGGTGGTTGAGTTTGACAGTTTACCGCCGAGTTAAGATAATATGCGCAAACTTCTGTCTTTTCGGAGGAAATTAATGGAACAGACTCTTTCAATAGTCAAGCCGGACGGCACATCAAAAAACCTTGTGGGGAAAGTGGTCGGAATGTTTGAGGAAAATGGCATTTCGGTCATCGCTTTGCGGATGGCGCGGATGACCAAAAAACAGGCGGAAGGGTTTTACGCCGAGCATTCCGAGCGTCCTTTCTTTACGAGTTTGACCGATTTTATGTCGTCAGGACCTTGCGTTATTATGGTTCTCAAGGGGGACGGAGCCATAGCGAAAGTCCGGAAAATTATGGGGGCAACCGATCCCGCGCAGGCGGATGAGGGGACGATAAGGAAAATGTACGCTGAGAGCGTTGAAAGAAACATTGTTCACGGCTCGGACAGCCCGGAATCTGCGGCAAGAGAGATAGCGTATTTTTTCAATTCTCTTGAAATCCACGGATAGTTAAACACGGTTTTGAAGTCTGAAAACACAGGTGCGGACAATCTTGTTTTTCTCGCGAGGGGCAGGCAGACGCTTCTCGCGGACAGGTTTGTGCAAGAGGTTTCAAAACGGTTTCTCGGAGACGATGCTTCCGGAGAAATTCTCGTTTTCTATGCGGACGAAACGCCGGTTTCAGAGGTTCTCGCGAGCGCGGCGAATCTTTCAATGTTTTCTTCAAAAAAAATGGTTGTGCTCAAGCGCGCTGAAGCCATTGACAAGCAGTCGCTTGAACTCATCAAAGAATACGCCGCCGCTCCCCCGGCGCATGTTTGTCTTCTTCTTGTTTCCGGGGATTCTTCAAAACCCAACCTCAGAGAGACGGACGGCGTTTTTATAAAAAGCGTTGAGCAGGACCCGAGAAAAATCCATGAAACAGTAAGTGAGGAAGCCGTGCGCATGGGATTTGTAATGACGACTCCGGACTCAAAATATCTTTGCGCGCTAACGGGCGAGGATTTGAGCGTGATACGGAACGAACTGGCGAAACTTGCCGAAATCCACCCTTCCGGAACCCGAATAACCCGCAAAGAGATTGACGAAATGCTTAACCGGCGCAAAACAAGAGATGTGTTTGAACTGACAAACGCGATTGTGAACGGCGAAAAAGACCAGGCGCTTACGATACTTGCGGAAATTTCATCGCAAAATCAGATTGAGCCCCTGTTCATTCTGTCCGCCGTTTCCTCGCGGATGAGAAATGTGCTCAAAGCGGCTGAAGTAAGGGCTGATTCGCACGGAAAATCTCCCGAAGAGCAGAAAAAATTAATAGCGAAAGAGTTGAAAATAAAATCGGGCGCCGCGCACTTTGTTTGGCAACAATCGCGCAATTTTACTCAAAAACAAGCTGCGCGCGTTATGAAAAATCTTGCGGAAACCGACAGGTCTCTCAAAACTTCAGGCGTGAACGGTTACGGAGTTATTGCCCGAATGACTGTTAATCTGCTGGCGAAGCGGGCGTAGTGGATTCGGCTGCGGGTTGCGTGGTGGTTCCTTGAGAAATCATATGAAGTTTGCGGGACATTCTCGCCACATTTTTTGATGCGTTTTTCTTGTGAATAACCCCTTTTGAAGAGGCCTTATCAAAAGCTGATACGAGTCCGCGGAAGATTGAATCCGCCGTGGAAACATCTTTTGCTTCAATCGCCTGAAGAAAACTTTTCGTTTTTGTTCTCAAAGACGATTTCACAAACCTGTTCCGCATTCTTTTCTTCAAACTCTGTCTGTGTTTTTTTTGGGCGGATTTTATGCGTAATGCCATTTTCGTAATCTTCTCCGGCTGAGAAAGTCCGCACAGTATGCGGTTGCAAAGGCCTTTTGTCAAGAACGCGCGGCAATCTGTCAGGCGGCTTATTGTGTGATAAACTTCGCGACGGGAGACAACGTTCCATGAAAATTTTTCTTGATTCCGCAAGCATGAAAGAAATCAAACACGCCGCTTCGCTGGGAGTGATAGACGGCGTTACGACAAATCCGAGCCTTGTTTCCGGCGAAGGCGCGCAAAAATCTTTCTCTGATTTGGTAAAGCAGATATGCCGGACCGTCAAAGGTCCCGTGAGCGCGGAGGTCATCTCCACCGACTACAAGACAATGGTCGCCGAAGCCCGTTCGCTTGCGAAGATAGATGAGTTTGTGGTCGTAAAAATGCCCCTCACCGAAAACGGTATTAAAGCTACAAAAACAGTCTCCGACGAGGGAATCAATGTTAATGTTACGCTGATTTTTTCAGCTTCTCAGGCGTTGCTCGCCGCAAAAGCCGGAGCCGCTTACGTGAGCCCCTTCATAGGCAGATTGGACGATGTTTCCATGCGCGGAATGGATTTAATTGAGGATATTTCCCGGATATTTACAAACTACGATTTTTCAACCGAGGTGCTTGTCGCGAGCGTGCGCCATCCGGTGCATGTCGTTGAATCCGCGCTCGCCGCGGCGGATGTTGTTACGCTTCCCTACAAGGTTTTAATGCAGATGTTCAAACACCCGCTTTCGGACTTGGGGCTTGAGAGATTTCTCTCCGACTGGAAAAAGAAAAAATAGCCCGTCAAGCCACGCGTTCACACAGGTAGAGCGCGAGTTTTTCAAGCATGGCTTTTTCTCCGTCAAAACTTTTCAATTCTTCAAGTGCTTTGCCCGTGAGCTCGCGGGTCTTTTTTTTGCCCGCTTTTTCACGGGCGGGGTCGCTTGAATCAATCGTGTCATCAAGGGTTTGAAACGCGAGCCCAACCGCTCTTGCGTATTTCGCGAGCGGCGCCGTGGTTTTAGAATTTGCTCCGCCTGAAATTGCTCCGCATTTAACCGAGGCTTCAAAAAGTGAGGCGGTTTTAAGGAAATGGATTTTTGAAATCCCGCGCGATTTGGTGTTTTCCAAATCCATCATCTGCCCGACTGCCATTCCTGATTTTCCCGCCAGAGAGGAAAGAATTCCGACCATTTCAACGATGGAAGAATCCGGAATTTTTGCCGCTTTTGCTTCAACAGCCAGAACTCCGAAAGAGTCCGTGAGCAAAAGGTCTCCGGCGAGAATGGCTTTCGCTTCTCCGAAAACCTTGTGAGTGGAAGGCGCGCCCCTTCTCGTGTCGTCATCGTCCATTGACGGCAAGTCGTCATGGATTAGCGAATAGGTGTGAATCATCTCTATCGCGCAGGCGGCGGGCATGGCGGTTTTGATGTTGCCCCCGACCGCGCCGCATGCCGCGGCGCAAAGCGCCGGACGTATTTTTTTCCCGTCTAAAAGAGTGTGCACGACAGCGTCGGCGAGCCCCGGATGGTTTTTTCTTACGGACTTGATGTATTTTTCAAGGAGTTTATTGACCCGCTTTTTTTTGTCCGTGATATAGCGTTCAATTTCGGGGGTTTCCGGTTTCATGAAGGCCGTTTTTTGCCGGGGTTTTCTTCTCCGAGAGTCTCAATTTTCCCTCCGGTTTCCTCAAGCAGTTCACGGCATTCCTTTATGAGTTTTATGCCCATTTTAAAATTTTGTATCATTTTTTCAAGGGGAATATCCCGACTTTCAAGGGAGTCGGAGATGTCTTGGATTTTTTTCAGTTTTTTCTCAAACGACATGGCACGAAGAAATTGGTTGCGGGGGAAGGATTTGAACCTCCGACCTTCGGGTTATGAGCCCGACGAGCTACCAGACTGCTCCACCCCGCGATAGGTCTTTAATTCTACACATTTGAGAGTTCCGGTCAATTCCCGCCGCGCACTTTTGACATAACCATTTCGGCGATTTTAAATCCGGCCTGGGCGGAGTTCTTTTCATCGGTTTTAAGTTTTTCCGTGAAAATTTCGCCGCTTTCATTCGCCATAACGGCCACCACTTCAATGGAACCCTTGTTTTTTCGCGCGTGGCAGCCGGCGGGAATGTTGCAGTCTCCGCCGAGTTTTAGTAGGAAAGCCCTCTCAACTTCAACACACACGCGCGATTGTTCGCACTCAATTTTTTTGAGTAACTGCACCGTTTTGGTGTTTTGCTCTCCGCACTCAACCGCGAGTGCGCCCTGCCCCGGAGCCGGAACAAAATTCATCGGGTCCATCCGGCTGCTGATTCTGTCATCAAGTTTCAACCTGTTTAGCGCCGCAGACGCGAGCATAATGGCGTCAAAATCTCCAGAATCCATTTTATCTATCCGCGTCTCAACATTTCCGCGCAACGGCTCCACCGAAAGATCCGGGCGGGCGGCGAGAATCTGGCAACTTCTTCTCAAACTGCCCGTGCCGATTTTAGCGCCTCTTTTGACAGACTCCAACCCTCCGCCGCTTTCCCCGGCGGGAAGAACAATGCAGTCAGACGGGTCTTCCCTTTTCGGGACGCATCCTATAATCAAGCCATCCGGCAGAACGGACGGCAGGTCTTTCATACTGTGAACCGCTATGTCAATTGAGCCGTCAAGAAGAGCGGTTTCTATTTCTTTGATGAAAATCCCCTTGCCGCCTGATTGGGAATCCGCCCCGTTCCGCAAATCTCCCGAAGTTTTTATAAAAACAAACTCTGTTTCCAGTTCCGGAAATTGTTTTTGAAGAATTCCGCCCACTTCGGCGGCCTGGATTTTCGCGAGCGGGCTACCCCTGCTTCCGATTTTGATTTTCATCTTTGGACGGCTCCACTGAGGTTTCCGACAACTCAAAAAGGCTTCTCACGATTTCAACATAGGAAATTTGATTAGGCGCGTTTGCGGCGTCTTGTTTCAGTTTTGTAACGGGGGCGTGTAAAAACTTCCCGGTCAGCGTGTGAGCCAGATGTTCAATTGCTTTGTCCCGCTCCTCTTTGCCGAGCCCTGATTTTTCAATGGAGTCAATCTTCGCGATTGTTTTCAAAACTTCTTCACGCGCGGACTCTTCAGTTTTTCTTTTAAGTTCCACAATAAGCGGGAACGCTTTGAGTCCCTTGTGCCAGAAAACAAACTTTTCGCCGGCGTCTTTTATCATTTCCTCCGCCCGGTCAAGGCTCTTGCGCAGACTGTCAAGATTGTTGTCAACGATATTGCGCAGGTCGTCCATGTCGTAGAGGAAAACGCCTTCAATGTCGCGGACTTTCGGGTCAATGTCTCTCGGGAAAGCGATGTCAATCAATGAAATGGGCTTGTTTTTTCTAAGTTTCATGGTGTCCGAGAGGTCTTCATGTTTTAAGATGTAGCCCGATGACCCGGTCGCGGAAATAACAATGTCGGTTTTTCTGAGCCACAAACCTATTTCTCCGAGTGCGAGCGTTTCGGCGCCGAGAGATGAGGCGAGTTTTGCCGCTTCCACGGAGTTTCTCGCCGCAATTCTGATTTGCCCCGCTCCTCTTTTCGCCAGTTGAACCGCCGCATCTTGAGCGGCTTCACCCGTTCCCACTATCATTACGGAGCATTTTTCAATTTCACCGAAAATGTTTCTCGCGAGTTTCGCGGCAACGGAGCTGACTGAAACCATGTGCGAGCCGACTCCGGTTTCGTTTTTGATTTTCTTTGTGGTCGCAAACGAGCTTTGAAAAAGTTTGTTCAGAACCGTGCCGACTGTGTGGTTTTCAAGCGCGGTTTCGTAAGAGCGTTTTAATTGCCCGAGAATCTGCGGCTCGCCAACCACCATTGAATCCATTCCCGCCGCTACTTTGTGGAGGTGGCATACGGCGTCCACTCCCTCGTGGAAATAAAACTTTTTTTCAATGAAATCACTATGAATCGCGTCATTGAATTCGCAAAGAAATTCTGAAATTTCGTCAAAACACCGGTTGTTACTTTCGCAAACTGCGTATATCTCCACTCTGTTGCAAGTTGAAACTATCACGCATTCGTTGATTGCCGGTTTTGACGCGAGCGAGAGCAAGGGGGCCGACAGCGGCGTTTCACCGGCAAACGATATCCTTTCCCGCTCCTCAATCGGAGAGGTTTTATGACTTATTCCGCATACAACAACAGTGCTCATTTCAATAAATCCTTTTCTTATATGCCATTTTCGCCAATGAGATTCAAAAATTCCGCGCGAGACCTCTCGTCTTTTCTGAACAGCCCGTTCATTGAGCTTGTTATCATGTTCGCCCTTGATTTTTCCACTCCCCGCATCGCCATGCATAGATGGTACCCTTTCATGACCACTCCCACCCCTTTGGGCGAAAGCGCCTCTTTCAGCAGGTCCGCTATCTGAACAGTCAATCTTTCTTGAACCTGCAGGCGTCTTGAAAAAACTTCAATAATACGCGGTATCTTACTTAAACCAATGATTTTTTTGTTTGGAATATACGCAACATGGCATCTTCCGAAAAACGGCAGCATGTGGTGTTCGCACATACTGTAAAACTCCACGTCCTTTACGACGACCATTTCATCGTAATCTATCTCGTAAACGGCTTTTTGGGCGATTTCAAGCGGATCCTGCCCGTAACCAACCGTTATTTCAGTGAGCATTCTTTCAATGCGCCCCGGAGTGTCTTCAAGCCCTTCCC